>CAZIGP010000102.1:0-9981 GCA_964538425.1 uncultured Pirellulales bacterium
CGACTTTATTGGATTGGGGACGTTTCTCAATCAAGGACAAGCGGACGAAGCCGTGGATCTACTGCTTGGTGCAGTAACGATCAAGAACAACCTGACCATCGAAATGCAGGAAGGTCTCAACACTTTCTTAGCGCGCGATGTCGTGCTTGAAGGGCCGAACGTCGCAAGCCTGTCCCTTACCTTAGGCGATGGAAAAGACACCGTCGGGCTGACCGATATTTCGGTCGCCAAAGGGATTACATTGCTGGCGAAGGATGGAGCCAATTCCGTCACCTTGTCCAATGTGAGCGCCAATGCGCTATCGATCAGCACCGGCATGGGGAACGATCGACTTACACTGGCCGCATCGCAGATTGCCAACAAATTTACGTTCACCGACACGTTTGGAAACGATTCGGCGGTGCTGACGGCTTCCACCGTCGGAACGCTCGATGTTTCGTTGGGATATGGCAACGACGATCTTCGGCTGGATAGTGTGATTGTCGGCCTCTCGATCACAATCGCCGCGGGCACGGGGAACGACTCTGTCGTTCTCACCGATAACCACGCGAGTTCGCTGACCATCTTTCTGGGGCTAGGTAACGATGAATTGTCGATCGAACAAGTCGCAGTTTCAAAACTCGTGGAAATTGCCGGCGGCGACGACGACGATACGATCGGCTTGTCAGCGTTGAGCGCCAATGCGCTGAATGTTTTCTTGGGAGCCGGCGCCGACGACTTGGATTGCAATCAGACGACTGTGGCGAAGCTTTCCCAGATCGAAGGTGGAGATGGAGCTGACCAGATCGACATCGATCATTTAACTTCCGGCTCGCTCAAGGCCCTGGCGGGCAATGGCGATGACAAGTTTCTGCTGATGAATACTAAGAGCACTGGGGCGGTCGAGATTCGCGGAGCGGACGGCGCAGATGAGTTCCGCGCGACCGATCTTGAGGCGGGTTCGCTCATCGTCGGCCTTGGGGCTGGAAACGACTTCCTGTCGCTGAATCGCATTCGTGTCGTGGACACAAGCACGGTGGATGCCGGAGTGGGTAGCGATTCACTCAACTTGCTTGACTTTGCCTCTGCGACGCTAAAGCTGTTGTTGGACAACGGGGCGGATCAGCTTTCCCTGCAACAGGTTTCCATCTCGTCGACAGCAACGATCGGTGGTGGTAACGGCGCCGATTCGTACAAAGACCTCGGCGGCAACGTCTTTGGAAAGCTGGTTCGCAAGAACTTTGAAACGATCGGTTAATGCCGCCGGCCAAAGGCCGGTGATCCACGGGTCTGGTTTTCCCCATGGGATGCAATTTGCGGGACAAAAAACTTAGTGTTTTGTCATACTCCAGGAAGGCTGCCAAAAGAATGAACCCCTCCCCTCTTTTCAGAGCAACGAAACTTCCTGCGAAGCACCCTGATGACACGCCATGCCGTCCATTGTCCCAGAATGACGATGTGTCGTTTGTCATTTGCCATCCTCAAGGGATTTGTCGCCAAAGCGATCCTATGGTCAAGCAGCCGCCGTTCGCTGCACTACGAACCTCAACTAATTCGAACACAGCCGGCCCGACGGGTACCCCCCCGCCTTCCTTCGCCCTAGGGCCGGCTGTGAACGAAGAAGCAAGCCCATTTCGAAGGTTGGCGGTCGAGGTGTGTTGCCCCAAACGACGAACGATTGGTCAATATTCACAGAACCACGGAGTTGGTTCTTTTAAGAGCAGGTATTTCGCATGCTAAGACGCAGCTGTCCAAAAATACGAATACGATTCTTGCGAGCCCTTCTGCGGTTTATCGGCGCCACCGTTTGCGTAGTGTTCGGCGTTATTCTGACCGACGGTTCGACGCTCGCAGTTTCTCCGAATTATTCTTCCAACGTTGCCGCGCCGGCGATCACACTGTTACCCGAAGTCGATTCAATACCCAAACCTGATGGGCTGAATGCTGCGAATGGTCTTCCCGGCAAGATCAAGTCCAATGGCGCAGCGAAACCGAACGATCGGGAGGAAAGGGCCGAGACTGGAATAGGTGGACCGGCCATCGGAGACGCGGAGATCATACCGTTGCCAACGGTCGAGTTGCTACCTGCGCCCAGTAGTTTTGAAGCGAACAGTAGTTCGCGAAATGGCGAGTCAGAAGCCGACCCGAAACAGGAGGGTCGGCCTTTTGGCGGGATCGGAATGAAAGGACCTGGTATGGGAATGGGTGGTCCTGGCATGGCTGGCCCAGGAATGGGCGGGCCTGGTTATGGAGTCACTTGGTATCCGACGACTGAGACGACCGGCGCTCGTCCAGGTTCGACACTGGCCTTGGTACGTCAGCGCATTGGTGCCGGGGCGCCGCTCTGGAGTAACGGCAAGGACATGGCCATGTTCTCGGTCGGAGTGCAGAACTCCCTTTTCCTGACCGATGCGATCTTGCCGCAGTCGGAACAACCGTTTCCGTCAAACCTCTGGAATATTAGTTTCAGTACAAACTACATGCACCAGTTTGAGAATGGCTGGATGGGCATGGTGGGAATCAACTTCGGCTCGGCAAGCGATCAGCCCTTTCATAGCATCGAGGAAATGAACATGGGGGTGATGTCCTTTCTACGGGTACCTGCGCGAAATCAGCGGGATGCTTGGATGTTCATGCTGATGTATTCGCCCGTCGGGAACGTCAATTTCCCGATTCCAGGGGTCTCTTATCAATGGAATCCTTCCGAGACATTCCAGGCGTCGATCGGGATTCCGTTCTCCATCGTCTGGTGTCCACTCGAGAAGCTGACCATCAATATTACCTACATGCCGATTATCAACGGCATTGCGAGAATCACCTACGAGCTAAGCGAAACGCTTTGTCTCTACGGAGGGTTCGAATCGTGCCAGGAGGTCTATCTGTTGGCAGACCGTGAAGTCCTCAGCGATCGATTCATGGGTTTCGAACAACGGCTGCATTCCGGCATGCAATGGAACTTTTGGAAGCACGCAGTCCTGGATCTCAGTGCGGGCTACGCATTCGATCGCTACTACGGCACCGGCCAAAATCAAATCGGCGCCAACAGTTTGCAGGATCGAATCGACGTCGGTTCCGGAGCATTCTTGGCGGCGTCCGCGCAATTTCGGTTCTGATTTTCCACTCAGCTGCGCAGATGGCTGGGATGATGTCGTGAGCCCCAGGAGAGTAAGTTAATGCGCGAAAACGCCGCAGTCTGTGAAGCTGTAGCGGTTTCGTCGGCTTTGGCAGCTATCCCAATCGCGATGCATGAAGGGAACTGAGGATGACGACGACAATTCTACATACTTGTAAACTATCTGATCGGCACGGCCTGACTGCCCATGGAAAATCTCCTCAGATCCGTCGGGGTTCAACGATTTTCCAGATGCGCTGCACTGGTGCTAGCATCGTTGGCGCTCGCCTGCTCGGGCTGTACCAGCCTTCGCGAATATTTAAGTAACGGCTTTAAGGTCGGTCCCAACTACAAAACACCTCCGGCTCCCGTGGCGGAGAACTGGATCGATGCCCGCGACCAACGCGTACGCGGTGATGAAGATGATTTGGCAGGCTGGTGGACGATCTTCGGTGATCCGCTGTTGAATAACTTGGTCGATCAAACCTATCAGCAGAATCTCACGCTGCGCGAGGCCGGATTCCGTGTGCTTGCCGCCCGCGCGCAGCTGGGAATTGTCACCGGCCAATTCTATCCTCAGGTGCAAAACGCAACCGGCTCGTATCAGCGATTCGGAATCGGGGAGAATTTCTTTAGCCAATGGAACGTTGGTTTCAACCTGGCCTGGGAACTTGATTTCTGGGGACGATTTCGCCGGGCCATTCAATCTGCCGAAGCTTCGCTCGATGCTTCCGTTTTCAATTATGATGAAGTCCTCGTGACGCTGTTATCCGATACTGCCAGCTACTACGTTCAGTTGCGAACCACGGAGGAACGCATCCGGCTGCTCGACAATATTATCCGGGTGCAAGAGGATGTATTAAAGTTTATTGAAGAGCGTCTGCAGGCCGGCAAAGGTGTGACCGAGCTGGACCGAGCGCAGGCGCGCAGCAATTTGAAGCAAAGCGAAGCACAAAGAAATCAGTTTCTCATTGATCTGCGAACTGCCCAAAATCAGTTGTGCATTCTCTTGGGCATGCCAGTCACGGACCTCACGGAGCTGCTCGCGTCAGGCCCCAAAAAATCGATTCCTATCGCGCCGGACTACGTCGTGGTCGGTATCCCCGCCGATCTGTTGCGGCGACGTCCTGACGTCCGGCGCGCCGAACGCGAAGCAGCTGCGCAAGCCGAACAGATTGGGATTGCGGAATCGGACTGGTATCCTGCGGTCACGATTTCCGGCACCCTGGGTTGGCAAGCAGCGCATTTGAGCCAGCTGTTTACTCCGCAATCTTTAAACAGTGTTGTCGGGCCATCATTTCAGTGGAATCTGCTAAACTATGGTCGCATTCTTAATAACGTGCGTCTGCAGAATGCGCAATTTGACCGATTGGTGGTTGCTTATCAGAACAGCGTGCTCCAGGCCGATCTCGAGGTCGAAAACGGCATTGTCACGTTTTTGCAGGCTCATGGTCGCGCAGATAATCTTCGCGCCAGCGTGGATGAAGCGTGGCTCGCGCTGGAAGTCATGGTTGCCCAATATGAAGCCGGTTTGGCTGGCGCAGATTTTAATCGCTATGCCACGATCCAGCAGACGCTCGTGAATCAGCAAGACTTGTGGGCACAGGCGCGGGGGCAAATCGGCCAAGGCCTGATTCAAACGTACCGCGGGCTGGGAGGTGGCTGGCAAATCAGATGTACCCCGCCTCCCGATAAACAAGGAATCTTGTCGCCATTGCCTCCTGTTCCGGAAGAGATTCCCGCGGCTCCGGCAGACGGCAAGGTAGAGGAAATTCCCGCGCCGAATGCAGGACCGAATTCGTCTGCGTCGGTCGACGAGAAAAAACCGGGACCGGAATTCCTGCCCGCGCCGAGCAGTTCCCCAAACATTGCACCGACCGATAAGACAGAACCCCGCTAACCGAAGGGGGTTCCAGGTAATTTACTTCAGTGTACAATACACTTCAATAAACTATCCATCTCAATTTCACCTGACGGGAAAAATCTGTGGATACCCTTTGTGCGCAGGACGTTGATTTGGCTTCCTTATCCCTGCACGAACACGCCAAGTTCATTCGGGCAGCATTGTTTAGCTTCGGCAAGAATCTATTGAGCGTGGATGATTCCACGGTGGACTTGCCGCTCAGGCAGCTCAAGGTTTGTCATGCCCTCTACGTGAGCAAGCGATCGATGTCGGAAATTGGTCGTGAGGTTGGACTTTCGGCGAGTGCCGTCACCCAGGTGGTCGATGGTTTGGAGTCCCGAGGACTGATCGAACGGACTTCACTGAATGAAGACCGGCGTACTCGCATCATTCAGCTGACGGCCAAGGGTCGACAACTCATGCGCTTGCACGAGGAGGCGCAGCTTGCCCGCATCGCCGCAGTACTGACTTCCTTATCCGATAAGGAGCGTCGCCAAGTCATTAAGGGCATGCAAATTTTTAGCCGAAGCTGCGAATCAAGAAATACCCTCGCGAGCTGTGAGGAATAGATCAGGATTTTGGTGAACGTCCCATGAAGCGGATCATATTTGTTTTCCTCCTGGTAATCGTTGTCGCTGGCGGGGGAATGTTCTACAGCCGCCTCCAGGGAGCGCGGGATGACGACAACCTCTATCGAACCGCAGTGGTTTCGCGCGGAAACTTGTTGATCACCGTCGGCGCAACAGGAACCGTCGAACCCGAAGAACAAGTTGATATCGGCGCACAGGTGATTGGCCGAATTAAGAAGCTCGGAGACGATCCGCGCGGAAAGTCCGACGAAAAATTCGCCAACAAGCGAATCGACTATGGGTCGCCGGTTGAAGAAGGAATGTTGCTAGCGCAAATTGATCCGGCCATTTACCAAGCGCAGTTTGATCAAGCTCAGGCCTCTCTGGTTCAGGCGAAAGCCAATGTCCTGCAAATGGAAGCCAAGTTGGCGCAAGCCGACGCGGAATGGAAACGGGCACAACGATTGAGCGACTTAAAGATTACCAGTCGTTCGCCGACCGGCAGCGGTTACTCAGGCCAGAGTCTGGCGGTGAAAGGTATTTCGGACGCTGATTTTATTTTGGCTCAGGCGAATTTCGACAGCGCCAAGGCAAACATCGAAGCGGCAAAAGCTGCTGTGCTGCAGCAACAAGCGGCGTTGGAAATGGCCCGGACCAATTTGGGCTTTACCACCATTATCTCGCCGGTCAGCGGCACGATTATCGACCGGCGGGTGAATATTGGGCAGACTGTCGTCTCGAATCTCAATGCTCCGAGCCTATTCTTGATCGCTCGGGATTTGCGGCGAATGCAAGTCTGGGCCTCCGTGAACGAAGCGGACATCGGCCGATTAAAAATCGGGACTCCCGTGCATTTTAGAGTTGACGCATTTCCCGAAGACGTCTTTCAGGGCATCGTTGCGCAAATCCGCCTGAATGCATCGATGACGCAAAACGTGGTCATTTACACGGTTGTGATTAGTGTGGACAACTCCGACTTGAAGCTGCTGCCGTATTTGACCGCGGATGTTAAGTTCGAGGTCGATTCGCGCAGCGACGTGTTGCTCGTTCCAAATGCGGCATTACGGTTTACACCTAAACCGGAAAATCTGATCCCTAACGGGGCGCCATCCGAAGAAGATCAAACAGCGTCCTCGCCGGCGAAATCGAAGGCGTCGCCTTCCTCCCTTCCCCAGCGGGTTTGGACAATCGTCGCGGCAACAGGAAAACTTCAAGCCGTGAATGTGAAGGCAGGGCTGAGCGATGGCTCATTCACCGAGATCCTGAGCGGCGACCTGTCTGTAAATGACGCAGTGGTCGTCGGGGAGCGCCGAGAAATCGCGACGGGAGGCGAAACCAATCCGTTTGGACCTCCCAAACTCGGCGGGAATCGTCCCAAAAAGTAAAACGCCAACCCGCCCGGACCATGTCACTAATTCGACTAGAGAATATTTGTAAGACGTACCACATGGGTGAAGTGGACGTGCCTGTCTTGAAGGGAGTTTCTTTCACGATTGAGCGAGGCGAACTGGTCGCGTTGATGGGTGCTTCAGGATCGGGAAAAAGCACGCTCATGAATATCTTGGGCTGCTTGGATAGGCCGACCTCGGGAGAGTACTGGCTTGACGGCCAGGAGGTGGCCAACTTAGCTCCCAATGAACGAGCTGTCGTCAGGACCGACAAACTCGGCTTTGTGTTCCAGAGCTTTAATCTCTTGCCGCGCACCACCGCGGTTAACAACGTCTTGATGCCCTTGGACTACGCGTGTTCGTCGTCCACTTCCGCAAAGGCGGCGCAACGGGCGCGGGAACTGCTGACTCGGGTGGGGTTAAACCATCGACTCGACCACATTCCGTCGCAGATGTCGGGCGGGCAACAGCAGCGGGTCGCCATTGCACGCGCGTTGGTCAATCGCCCCTCGTTGGTGCTCGCCGATGAGCCAACCGGAAATCTCGATTCGCACACGAGCGTCGAGATTTTGGAAATGTTCCAAGAGTTGCATGCCGCAGGCATTACCGTCTTGCTGGTCACTCACGATCCCAAAGTCGCAGCCTACGCGCATCGCACCATTCACATTGTCGACGGCCTCGTCGATCAGGACACCCTATCGGACAGGCCTTCAGCCTCGCATGTTGCTGCTCACCATCGCAGCGATGCCGGCCATCGGGACTCAACTTTGCACCTCGTCTCGTCAAACCGCAAAGTCGGCCACGAAATTCATGCGCCATTCAACGGCACGGCCGGACACTCCACCGAGACAACAACAGTATCGCGACTGGGGGTACAGACAAAGGTCAGACGCCACGCAACGATTCAAAGTGCAACGGATCCCGTGGCGACAATGACGCCTGCCGGGGGTTCGCCAAGCGAAGTTGTTCGATTATTAATTCCGGCGACGTTGCGCACCGCAATTAACGCGCTTCGCCGCAACAAAATGCGTTCGGCGCTCACGACACTCGGCATTATTATCGGCGTGGCCGCGGTGATCGCGATGGTGGAGATTAGTCAGGGATCCAAAACGGCGCTGATGCGAACCATGGCGACGATGGGGGCGAACAACCTGCTCATTCAGTCGGGGGCGGCGTCCAGCGGCGGAATCAATTTTGGGTTCGGGAGCGAGAAAACACTCACTCCAGGGGATGCCGAGGAAATCAGTAGCGATTGCGATCGCCTCGCCGCAGTCGCCCCGATTGTCCAAGTCCACGGACAGGTGATTCACGGGAATCGAAATTGGACTCCGATGAGCATCTATGGCACGACGCCGGCATACCTGACGGTCCGCGATTGGGATGGAATGGAAGCGGGAGACATGTTCACCGACCAGGATGTGCGAGGCAGTGTCAAGGTATGTGTGATTGGCACAACGCTCGCCCGTGAGCTGTTTGAAGGAGCATCGCCGATCGGCAAGGACATTCGTGTTCAGAATGTCGCCCTGCGCGTCGTCGGCGTGTTGGGTCGCAAAGGGGCCAACATGATGGGGATGGATCAGGATGACCTTATTCTCGCTCCCTGGACGACAATTAAGTTTCGCATTTCGGGCAACAACGCCGGTGGGGCGAGCCGAGGCAGCACGACGAGTACCAATACCACCGGCGGTTCGGTTTCGACCGGTACGAAAACGTTGAGTGAGCTTTATCCGGGAAGCACTTCGCTTTATCCGCAGCAGTCTGAATCCCAGGCGACCAACAATCCGCAGCGTGTGTTATTCACCAACGTCGATCAAATCCTTGCCAAAGCGACTTCCGCCGAAGCAATTCCCGAAGCCATGGCGCAAATCACGCGACTGCTGCATGAACGCCACCATATTCGCGCTGATCAAAACGACGACTTCAATATCCGTGATATGAGCGAGATCATCAAAGCGCTCGGATCGATGTCGCAAATGATGGGTGCATTGCTGCTCATCGTGGCCATGATCTCGCTGTTGGTCGGCGGCGTCGGGATTATGAATATCATGCTCGTCTCGGTCACCGAACGAACCAAGGAAATTGGCCTACGGATGGCGGTAGGCGCGCGCAGCCATCAGATCTTGCGCCAATTTCTAATCGAAGCGATTGTCCTCTGTTTGTTAGGCGGCGCCACGGGGATTGCCTTAGGGCGAACGATCGCTTTCCTGGTCTCAGTCCTGTTGCGCTGGCCGATCGCTGCCTCCTATCCCGCGATCGCAGCTGCTTTCATGGTCTCTGCGACCATTGGTATCGGTTTTGGATTTTATCCGGCCTGGAAAGCCTCGCGGCTGGATCCGATTGATGCGTTACGTTACGAATAAGCTTCGGTCAGATAGGAGTGGGCTGATACTGCCGGGCCCCAAGAACAATTTTTCCTCGCGACTAAGCACGTCGGAGCGCGATATCAATTAGCCCTCAACCAATTCAATAAAGCGTTCATCTGCCGCCCTCCCCCGCGCCTTCGATGGTATAGTGTGGGCCGATGAAATCGCCGTTACCTCGGCCGGAACTGCCGAGTGGGTTGCCAGCAAAATCGAAGATCAGGTCGATATCGACGACATTCAACCCCAGCGTGCCCGCATCATTAGTAGAGTTGATGGTGACCGTACCGAGTCGAGCTTGGCCGACAAGCTCTGCCTCACCGAGTTGCTCGCGGAACTAGCGTCGTGAACAAAAATGGATTTGGCGGCGGCGGTATTTTGGACATTTCGCCACTCTAAAGGTAGTAAGGCTACCTCAATAGTTATCGATGGTTTAGCAATCGGTGGCATCAAACTACGTGAGATGGCCGATCTTTGCAGTCCACATGTGGTGTCTTCGACTTCCTGCCCGGATCGAAGTCCACCTTATGTGGGCTGCATTTTTCATATCGGTGTCAATCACCTGACGCTGATAATAGCCTGCCGCTCTTAGCATCCATCACGTCAGTCAGTAGTCAGAGTTCAAATCAGGTCGGGTGGAACTGGCTTTTGGTCAGGATGGGCAACGGCA
>CAZIGP010000103.1:0-9912 GCA_964538425.1 uncultured Pirellulales bacterium
CCTATCGTTTTCGATTGGAAAAGGAACGTATGAATCCAAGGCACGCCGATACAAATCGCCTGTGGCCAGCGCTTCGGGAGTGACTTCTGCTAGATAGGATTCGGAATCGAAACCAGAATTGACCGGCGGGATTTGATCAACACGAAAAGATGCTAACAATCCGATCAACACAATCGCCGGAATCAGCAGCACCGCTGTGTCGCGCAGCCATAGGTTCCATTTAAATCGCTCGCGAATCCAGTCTGGCGCCCGCAGCCAAGTTGCGAAAAGCAGCACTGTGCAAATTGGCGCGACGGTCCATGAAAAACTGACTCGCATCGCGAGCATCAGCATCACCCAGCCGCACAGTAGCGAGCTCAACAGCAATCCGCAGAAGGCAGCCATTAAACCGCTGCGCACGAACATAGACGCCCACTGGCCGGCTGCGAATGAAACAGCAGCAAATCCAATGGCGGTTACAAGCGGATCCAAATGGAAAAAACGCCACACGCGCCTTTGTTCTTGCTCGTACCAAATATTGGTCATCGAACGGATCGCCTCTTTCCAGGCGCGCCATTCACCGCTGAAAATACTGAACCAGATGAATAGTAGCGTGGCAATTGTGACAACGACAATCCAACTCGACAGACGAGTAAACCAGACATATCGCACTGGCACGTTATGTTCCGCAAAGAATCGGTAGTGTCGACGTTCTTGGTCGGCCAGAAAAACACAACTTCCCGCAAGCGCGGCCAAAACCGCCATTGGGATCGGCGTCACAAGCCAAGATTGCTGGGTCACTTCAATCATTTGCGCGACGAGTAGCGCAACTGGAACGAGTCCCAGTATCACCGCCATAATTCGCCAGGATTGTTGCCAATGTTGCCAAAACAGATGCCCGAGCATCGCGCTGTGGTCAGGCTTCGCGGCCAGCGCAGTCGCCGATAAACCCACTGTAGCTGTTGAAGCCAAAGATATTTTGGCGTTGCTCACGTTGACCATTCGTTTTCGTTTGCCACGAATTCCGTCACCAGTTTGCAACCATTTCAATCCCAAGTAGAGATCAACCGCCAACACTAGCGCTGCAATGAGCAACCGCCAAGGTGCAACTTGTAAATACGGCGTAAAAGAAAAATCACGGATCGGTCCAGTTGATTTTGTCCAAGCCAGCAGGTGCACAAAAGTCGAAGTTGCAGCAATCGCCAAGCAAATTGCCAATAGCGGCCGAGCCGTGAGCAAGGAAAACAAGGTTCCCCACACAATCGCTTCAACGGCAGCGACGAGCCAAAGCCCTAAGATGCCGCTAAATTTCTCCGCGTCCGGCAATTCACCGTGCATCATCCACAGTGCAATTGGCAATAGTACACCTAACATGGCCAGCGTCGTACCAAATGCAATTGCCAGTTTGCTTACGAAAACCTGACGCGAAGTAACCGGCCCTGCACGCAAAAATTCAAACGTTCCTTCCTCTCGTTCCATTGCAAACGCGGCGCCGGCACAACCAATTGCAAAAAACGCCGGCGCACCAAGAGCAAAGTTATAAACCAATCCCATGCTGTCGTGCGAATCCCGCGAAAACACCACCGTGACAAGTTGAATCAGCACTACAAGTACAATCAGCGAAATCCAAAAGCCGCGCACTGCGCGATATTCCTTCCAAAGCAATCGGACAAATGGCGTAAAACCGATCGAGGTCGTTTTCATGTTGTCGCCACCTCCGTGGTCAACAATGCCTCGCTGGCCGTCTCAGCACGCTTCAAATAGGCAACAAAAACTTCTTCCAGGCTTGGCGTGCGAATGCCTAGCTCCGCAATGGATTGATGTGCCTGCAATGCCGCCAACTCGGTTTCTCCTAAACCTCGAACCAGTACTTGAAGTTGCTGCCGATGCCGCCGCTGGTTGAGAATTTCACCGCCAATCGCCGGCAGCGCGGCCACATTTTCAACCAGCGTGATATTCAGTTCACGAATTTGATCTTTTAAAGCTTCGAGAGATTCGACCAGCAACAGTTTTCCTTCGCGCAAAATTGCCACAATATCGGCCACACGTTCGACTTCGCCAATTTGATGACTAGAGAGCAGTACTGTTCGGCCTGCAGCGGCAATATCGACCATGCCTTCCAAAAATTCACGCCGCACCAGCGTATCGAGGCCTGAAGTCGGTTCATCCAGAATCAACAATTCCGGCTCATGAGCCAGTGCCAAAGATAACGCAACTTTTGCTCGCATACCTTTCGACAGGCTCTTAATCTTTCGCTTGAGTGGCAAACGATAATCGGCGGCTAATCGCAGATACCTTTCATAAAATCCACTGCCATAAAAACCGGCAGTAAACCAACCGATTTCACTCACCGTCATCCATTCATACAGGGTCGGCCGTTCGGAAACATATCCCACACGGCTGCGAACTTCCTGGCCTTGGTGTGTGCTGTCGAGCCCTAAAACCGAGACTGTGCCTTCATCAAGTTCCGACAGCCCCAGCAAAATTCGAATCATTGTGGTTTTGCCCGCACCGTTTTCGCCGAGCAAGGCACACACCGTTCCTGGAGGCACTTCAAGCGAGACGTGATCTAACGCACGTTGGTCGCCATAGGTTTTCGACACATTGTTCAGTCGAATCACGCTTTCCATGTGCGTGCTCCTTTTTCATTCGATATTGGATAATTCCTTTTCAATCAACTGCCGCAATTCGCGAATATCGAGCTTGCTTTGCTTGGCTTCGGCAAGAACTTGCCGGATGCGAGTGCGGATCAGTTTCAGCCGTTCATTGCGACATCGCTCGGCAGCGCCAGTCGCTACTTCCAAACCTGTGCCTCGTATGGTCTGCAATACGCGATCATCCTGCAATTGGCGATAAGCCCGCGCGATTGTATTGGGATTGATTGCCAATTCACGAGCTAGTTCTCGCACCGACGGCACTAACTCACCGGGGCGCAACACCCCGTCCGCCACGGCAAATTTCATCTGCCGTACGATTTGATCGTAAATGGCGAGCCCGTTATGTGGATCGATGTAAAAGAACATAGCCAATTAACTGTTCTAGTGAAATAGTACAGTAGGCTATTTCGCGATCCATGTCAAATATTTTTTTAACGCCAGCAGTTCTCACCACGATAGGCAAAAGAAAGCCTTGTGCGCGATTGTGAAGACGAAGCTTTTGGCTTCTTTCAGCAAGGCAGATTAGCGAGAAAACTGATAGATCTGCACTCGACTCGCCGAATTGATAACCGGCCGGATGCCGCGGATGCGTCCCTCGGGACGAATGCGGTCGAGTGGAATCGGGTCGGCCGATTCGTAGACGCCGATGTTGCCTGCCTCGTCACGTGCCTCGACTCGTAAATAAACTTGGTCCGGAATTCGTTCATCGGGTCGCCAAGCGTAACTACCCGAGCTATCGAGATTGGCAGCGATAATCGACCACGGGCCGCTAGGCTTATCGGCATAGAGCAGCGTGACGGGATGCACCGCCAAAGCGGCATCTGTAGTTTCCCAGCGGATCAACATTTCGCCGGCACGTTGACCAACGCCCGTTTGAACGTCGGTCAGCCTTACGTTTGGCTTTGCCAAATCCACAGCAATTAGAACTTCCGGCTGATCGCCCGCGCGAGGTAACGGGCTTCCCAATCCGCTGCCGCTTTGCACCGCGATGCGGAATCCATACAGCCCTTCACCATCCACGCTCACGCGAATCGGCGAGCGGTTGTCGTTGTCCACACCATAACTGTTCCAAGTGCGGCCACCATCTCGCGTACCCCACAATTCCACCTTGGCAATGCCTGAAGGGCCGATCGATTCGATTTCGTAATCCATTTCGAACGACTTCGAGTTGACCAATCGTGGTTGCTCACCACTGCGTGAGTTCTGCGGTTCCTGGGAGCGGGGCAGGGCAGGGCGGTTGTTGTTGGCCTGAAGTCCATTCGCCGGAGGAGGATTGTTGACAACACGATTCTCGTTTTCACGACGACTTGGATCGGTTCGCCGCACATCGCGCGATTCATCCGTGATTGGCATTTGATTGCGGATCGGTGGATTGATCGGACTGACCATGGCCTGATTGTAGTCAGGAGCTTCGCGCGATTGATATTCATTGCGACGATCGCGCTGCGGGTTCCAACCGGTGCTACGCGCGATGTCTTGCGGTTGCTCTTGTGCACGGTTGTTGGTATTCGTGGCGACGTTTCGATCAAGCGGACCGCGATTTGATTGCGAAGGCCAAGTCGTCGCTGCATCAGGCCACGGGTTGCCAGGATTATTGGTGAACTGATCGCCATTGGTTGGATTGAACTGGTCGGCAGCGGCAGCTTGCGATTTGGCTTGCACACGCGTGGGGTTGCCGGCCCGATCGCGAATTTCAGCGCGAATGGTTGCCGAAGCTGGCGGCGGCGAAACATCGCTTGGCCACCAAGTGACGCTGCCATTGCAGTTTGCATCGTCAACAGTGGCTTGGGTGCGATCGATAGCGACTTGTCGCCAGGTGCCCGTCGAAATTTGATATTCGATTTTCAAACTTTCCGCATTCAGAAGCGGATCCGTTGCTTTCCAGGTGGCGCGAATCTCGCCAGATGGCCCGCGCAGGGCCGTAAGTTCAAGCTTGGGAGGTGTCGTATCGACAATCACTCGCAATTCGGGCGCGCCGGCTGCCTCAGGTGTGATTCGACCGCCCCGGTCAACCGTGCGAATCAGAAAGCCGTATTCACCTTCGGTTTGGGCGCGAAAATCAAAGTTTTTCGCTTGGGGCGAAATCGTTTGGGCCAATCGCCACGTGGCGCCACGATCGGTCGTGACATAAAGTTGCACTTGTGCCGGTTGTTGTTCGGCCGGCAACGAAGGCTGCACGTTGAAGGGAATTGAGAACGCAAGTTGGCCAAACCAAATCGGCTTTGGCAGTCCATCTTCTGTCGGCGCAGCAACAGCACGCTGGTGAACGATGCCCATCGTTACCAGTGCCAACCCAAAATAGAAAAGCCGAACAAGCCTCATCGGAAATGCCATCCGCCGCGTCGTTCGATAACAGACAACTTCATCTTTTATCGACTTTGACAGGCGAATTGCGTGAACAAGACTTTGCAGCAAGAGTAAGCTCGGCAAACTGGCGAAAAGGGGGCGTGCTTGCTGTCATTTTCCCCGTGCTTGCTTCACAATTTCTACGTATTGTTTGGCAAGGCTGGTGATCTTAGTAAAGTCTTTGCTAGCAATCGCCTGGGGATCGACCAGCGAGCTGCCAATTCCTAAGGCACAGGCGCCAGCTTTAATGAACTCGGCAGCGGTGTTCAGGTTCACGCCGCCGGTCGGCATCATGCGAATTTGTGGCAAAGGGGCGCGTACGGCCTTCAAATATCCTGGTCCTGTAAGGTCGGATGGAAAAATTTTCACAACATCGGCGCCCGCTTCCCACGCCGTGACAATTTCGGTGGGCGTTAAAGCGCCGGGCATGACGGGGCAACTATATCGCCGGCAGAGACGAATGACGTCAAGATTGACGGAAGGCCCGACAATAAAGCGTGCTCCGGCCAAAATTGCCGTGCGGGCCGTTTCTGCATCCAGCACGGTTCCGGCACCTAAAACAATTTTATCCCCCAATCGGTCCGCAACTTGCTCTACAACATGCTGTGCTTTCGGAACGGTAAACGTGATTTCGATGGCTTCGACGCCACCGGCCAATAGAGCTTCCGCAACATCGACTAGCAATTCACCGGAAGGCGCTCGTACTACAGCGATGACACCACTGTGAAGGATACGTTCGAGAGGATTCTTTTCTGCCATAAGTTTTTATCAACTTTGCTTCAGTAAAACCTGCCTTAGGGTGTGGGCGTGAAACATCGCCGCATCCGACTGGCAGGGTAGGGGGGACTTTCTCATTATGTCGACGATCTTCCAGGCCAAGGCTAAAGGTAAGCCGTGGAGTCAAACTCGGCAATTTGTGTTGGAAACCCTTGTCGATTATGCATGCTGGACTGATTCCGGGCGAGTGTCCATAATAGAACAGTGGACGCGTTTTTTCCGTAGGTTCCGGACCAGTGAGGGATGCTACACCGATGACGGAATTTCTGGCCCATCCGTTAGTTCGGGCCGGTTTGTTGTTTGCGGCAATTGCGGTTTTAGCGGCCATAGGCGCTTTTATCGTGTCAAGGTTTCGCGATCGTGCGGAGGACGATCAACCAACTGCCAGTGAGATGCTCACGAATTTCCGAGATTTGCACGACGAAGGTGAGCTTAGCGACCAGGAATTCCGAAAGATTAAAACGCTACTAGCAGAGAAGTTAGAGCAAGAGTTAAAGGATAACGGCAAGCAGGGTAAGTCAAATCAGCGCGATACCGGCGCTGAAAGCGGTAGAAGTGTTCGTGCCGATTGAATCGGCACTCTGTTGGAAACTGCTCGAACCGAGTGTGGACAAGGATGGCCCCCGGCGAAGACTGCGAACTTTCCAGTTCAAGCCACTCGAGCGACCCCTTGGAATATCACAACAAACCTGTGTCCGGGGAGGATACAGGCGAAAAGAACTCGAAAGGAGCAGGAATGCCCAACGGTAGAGACGTCAATCTAGGTCGGCGAGGAAGCGGCAGTACAACAAAGAAGAATGCCTTCTGTTCGTTCTGTCGCAAAAGCTATCGCGATGTTGGTCCGCTGGTCGAAGGCCCCGGCGATGTTTATATCTGCGGCGAATGCATCGAGCTGTGTCAATCGATTCTCGATCAAGAACGCCGTCGCCGTGGCGCCACCAAACAACTATTCACGCGCATTCCATCGCCACGCGAAATCGTCGGGCAGTTGGATGAATACGTGATCGGCCAAGAGCACGCCAAGAAAGTGCTCGCCGTCGCAGTTCACAGCCATTACAAGCGCTTGACGCTCGGTTCTGAAGGCAGCGACGTTGAAGTCGATAAGTCGAACATCTTGATGATTGGGCCAACCGGTTCGGGCAAAACATTGCTTGCCCGCACCATGGCGAAGATTTTGAACGTGCCGTTTGCGATCGGTGATGCAACCACTTTGACCGAAGCGGGCTATGTTGGTGAAGACGTTGAAAACCTCCTTTTGAAGTTGCTCCATGCGGCCGACTTCGACATTGAAGCGGCTCAACGCGGCATTTTGTACATCGACGAAATCGACAAGATTGGCAAGACAAGCCAGAACGTTTCGATCACTCGCGATGTTTCCGGCGAAGGTGTGCAACAGGCATTGCTCAAAATGCTTGAAGGCACCGTGGCCAATGTGCCGCCGCAAGGTGGCCGCAAACATCCCGAGCAGCAGTACATCCAGATGGATACGACGAATATCTTGTTTATCTGCGGCGGTACGTTTGTCGGCATCGATAAGATCATTGGCAAACGTCTCGGCAAACGCACGATTGGCTTCGGCCAACCGAGCGGCCAACGTGAAGAACGCGAGATGGGCGAACTGCTCGGAAGCTGCTGCACGGATGACGTGTTGGAGTTCGGCATGATTCCTGAGCTCGTCGGTCGCTTGCCAGTGCTGTCATCGCTGCGGCCTCTGGATGAAGACGCACTGGTGCGCATTCTTACCGAACCGAAAAATGCGCTCGTCCGCCAATATCAGAAATTGTTTTCGATGGAAAGTGCCGATCTAAGTTTCACCGAATCGGCATTACGGGCAATCGCTCGCCGAGCACTCGAAAAAGATACCGGTGCTCGCGGCTTGCGATCGATCATCGAGGAAGTGATGCTCGATGTGATGTTCGAATTGCCCGACAACGCTGGCGCCCGCTACGTAGTGACGGAAAATGCCGTCGAAGGCCGCGAGCGAGTCTACCCGATCGTCGAACCGAAAAAGAACAGCGCGTAACGTTCAATCTGCGGCGTGCGATGCTTAATTGCATTTCACCCCGCGAGGCTCCAGTTACTCGCTTCAACCCCAACGAGCCCGGGATCGATTCACTTCGGTCCCGGGCTCGTGGTTTTTTGAGAGGAACGAGAAGCGGGGATCGAGGGGGCGAGAGTATTCGCTCAATCCGTATTTGCAAACAGCATATCAAATAGGGTATATGGTCCCGGGAAAAAACAATCGTAGGGCTTAATATCGTCGGGTACTCGTTGTGCAAGGTCAGTGGGTGTCAGAATTGCATAACGGGTTTTTGATAGCGATTCAACAATTACGGACTCGAGATCGGATAAATCAGACGTCGGATCGATAGTCCTTTCCAAATTAAAGTAGTGCATTCTAGAGAAATAATCGCCAGCTACTTTTCCTACAGCGGCAAATGGTCCTAACAAACTCAAGTACACCGTAACTCCTGGCACAGTAAAATAAGCGACTCCTCGAACTTCTGCAGGCTTAACCGTTTTTCGCACCCAAACCGCGTAGTAATTAGTCAGACCTCCATCCTCAACGACGGTGCAGGCAAAGTTCTTTTGATGGAGATCTCCTAAGAATGGTTCAATGACATCTTGAACCAATTGACGTTCAACAATACCTCCGTTGCGATCGAAATCAGGATGTAATGGTTCCCACTGAGATAGTCGCAACAGTTGTTCGCGAGTGAATTCCATTGCGGGCATTTCACTTATTCCTTCGCCAGTCGTCGCAGTACTTCGATGCCGCGCTGGATGGTGCGGTCGCTGGCGGCGTAGGATAGGCGGAAATGGGTGTCGGCGGCGCTGAAGATTTTGCCGGGGATGATTAGCACTTCGTTGGCGATGGCCTTCTCGACGAACTCGGTGCCGCTGCCGCGCGGGGCCTTGGGGAAAACATAGAACGCTCCTTCGGGCTGCGTGATTTCAAACAAATCCTTGAGGCCGTTGACGATCATGTCTCGCTTGCGGCGATAAGTATCGATGTACGGCTGCATGTCGACATCCAATGCCGCAACGCACGCCCACTGCGCCGGCTGCGGTGCGCACACAAACGTGTACTGCTGCAGCTTCATCATTTCGTTCATTACTTCTGCAGGGCCATGGACGAAACCGACGCGCCAGCCGGTCATCGCGTAGGACTTTGAGAAGCCGTCGATGACGATCGTGCGATCGTTGAACTTGGCTGGAGAAACAAACGAATCGTTGTAACAAAAGCGGCGATAGATTTCGTCACTAATCAGTGCAATATCGTGCTCGGCGGCAAGCTGGGCGAGGCCTCGCACTTCTTCCGGCGCAGCGAGTTTGCCTGTGGGGTTCGCAGGACTGTTGAACAGAATCGCTTTGGTGCGGCTGGTGATGGCCGATTTCACTTTATTAAGGTCGATGCTGAAATCGGGATAGGTGTCGATCAGTACGACTTTGCCTCCCATCATTTTCACGAGCGGCTCGTACATGACGAAGAACGGATCGAACGCAATCACTTCGTCGCCGGGATTCACCAGCGTCATCATCGACAACACCAGCGCGCCGCTGGTGCCACTGGTGATGAACAACTTGCGGTCGGAGTGTTTGAACTCGGCATCGACTTGCTTTTGCAATCGTTCCAAAAGGGGCGCGACGCCTTGCGTTTGCGAGTAACCGTTTTTTCGGCCGTTGACGGCATCGACCATCGCTTGTCTCGCGGCTTCGGGCACATCGAAGTCGGGTTGACCAATCGAAAGATTGATCGGATCTTTCATCTTGGCCGCCAGGTCGAAGACTTTGCGGATGCCGGAGCTGTCGAAAGAAGCGGTACGTGAGGCAAGCCAGGGATGCATGGCGGGGAAGGGGCTGGGATTGAGGGGCGAGGGGCGAAAGAAAGGGTTCGGGGTTCAGGGGTCAGAAGTTGGCTAATTGCTAACCACTAATCGCTTTTCAATGCTAGATACTCGATGCTGGATGGTGCAATTAGCCGCATTAAGGTTTGGGAGTGTTGGATGCAAATGTGGAATGGGGAATAATGACATTGGAAGAGATGCGCGCGACTGAAAGTTGGAGCGCCGTGGACAAGGATCGGCTGTTGATTTTGTCGGGTTTTGCGTCATTTGGTTGATTTCTTCGGTTGAACTTTCATACCGGCGCT
>CAZIGP010000104.1:0-918 GCA_964538425.1 uncultured Pirellulales bacterium
TGCTCGCTCGAAGAAATTGTCATGGCGCTGCGAACACGGCAAGACTATTATCGTTGCGACACACGCATCAACACCCAGCGTCTCGTCCCCACAAGCCGCTTGGTGTCGAACGTCACCGGTATGCAAGTCCAACGAAACAAAGCGATCGTTGGTCGTAATGCATTCGCGCACGAAGCAGGCATCCATCAAGATGGCATGCTGAAAGAGCCGCGAACGTACGAAATCATGCGCCCCGAAGACGTCGGTCTGTCAAAAACCGACCTCGTCCTCGGCAAACACAGTGGTCGCGCGGCACTGGCCGATCGCGCGCGGGCGCTAGGCTATCATCTCACTGGCGAGCAACTCCAAACTGTTTTCGAACAGTTCAAACAACTTGCCGACAAGAAAAAAGAAATTTACGACGGCGATATCGCCGCCCTCTGCGAACGGCAAATTCTCGACGTGCCCGAAACCTGGTCGCTGGTTTCCTATCATGTCGATTGCGGCACGAGCGGAAAACCGACGGTCACACTCACGCTCCGTCGCGGCGAGCAAGACATCACCGAAGAAATGACCGCCGGCGACGGCCCCGTGGATGCCATTTTCCTGGCGATCGAAAAAATCACCGGTCTCACGGTTCGCTGCCGCGATTTCCGCGTGCAAGCCGTCACCGTCGGCAAAGATGCCCAAGGTGAAGTCAACGTCGAAATCGAACACAACAATCGCGTCTACCGCGGCCGCGGCGTTTCTACCGACAGCGTCGAAGCCAGCGCCTTAGCCTTCCTCAACGCCATGAACCGCGTCGCCGTAACCCCCGGCGAACGCTTGCACCCGCAGCACAGTGCCTGAAGTAGTAGGCGGTATGAAGAAATAAGCGGTCTCAACTTCAACCGCATACGGCCTACTGCCTACTCTCAAACCCCAAACGCCAGCCAATAA
>CAZIGP010000104.1:928-7305 GCA_964538425.1 uncultured Pirellulales bacterium
ACACCCAACCCGTCATCGCTGTCAGCGTCATATCGATCGCCGCAATCCAACCCCAGAATTTGTGCCGCTGGCTGTAAGGCGAAGGTCCCGGCGGCGTCGGTATGTTCCGTAGCGCCCCAATCACTAGATACAACCACACCAACGCCGTCGACACCGAAAAGATCAAGTGCACATACAAACTGGCCCAAACGCCACCAGGCCAATAGGGCGAGGGTTCGGCTCGATCGCGCCAGCCGCTAACAAATCGCACGTCGATTTCAAAAGCCACCACCGCCAGCAGCAGCACAGCGGCCAAAATCAATTGCACCCGCTTGTGCAAAACATATCGCCGTCGTGTGCGCACCAACCAAATACTCCACCCCATCACCGGCAGCACCAAAAACATGGCCAAAAACACCACATCGAGCATCAAAGAAGCCCGAGTGCCTAAAAAGCCGTTGATGCCGCCGTATTGTGCGAAAAATGGAAAGTGAGGCAAAGTCATTTAACCAATCAACTTGAATTAAAAACTGTAAGATGCCGGACGTTCGATGCCACCCCCTATCCAGCATCCAGCATCTACCATCCAGCTTCTAGTGCCTAGCATCAAAGAAATCCATCCCCGTTGGACAACCGCCTCCAAAACGATACGCTATTATCAACGTCGCGCCAGCGCAAACACCGGCCGAGTGGCGGAATCGGCAGACGCAAGGGACTTAAAATCCCTCGGGAGGTTACTCCTGTGCGGGTTCAAGTCCCGCCTCGGCCACTGTCAGATTACGAACTTACTGACAATTAGAAACTTTGCGAAATCGTTCGCAGACCTGGAGATATTACTTAGCCTGTCCGAAATTTGAAATCGTGAGAATATCTGGCTGTAGGAGGCGAATCCCTTCGCCGACCGAATTGCCGGTCGATTGCTATTCGTCGTCTTGATCGTTTATGACGCATCAACTGCTGTAGAACAGCAGGCTCAACGCACGATGCCCATCGCGCCGGACTTGTTCCGGTGAAACTCTTCTATCTGTGACTTATGGTGGCTGAAGCTAGCAGTGGTGTAGTGCTTTCCGTCGCAAGGCATAAACTAACACGCTAACGGCCTCAGCGCAAAGCAAAATGATGGATGAAGATTCAGGAACAGTAACTTCGCTCCATGTAGTTGCGATTCTAATTTCGTCAGTCATCCATGCCGAATTGTTGCCGTGCGTAATCGCAAGCTGAGTAAAAGCTCCTAAATCAATGCCTGTGAATTCCGTTCCTGCCGGTGGTTCTGGTGATCCAGGAGATGGATTCACATAAAGAGCTACCTTGTCCGCATCAGCAAAAAAATCGAGTCGTATTACAAGCAGCGCAGTGTTGCCGATGACGGCGGGAACGCCCGAACCAATCTCACTCGAGGCGTTGCCAGCACTCCCTAAAACGTACTTATCTGAGAGGGCGCCGAATGCTCCACGACCGATGTAGAGTCCGGACAGTCCAAAAATATCGGGTTGATTAACGCCACCCAAGATCAAACCGCCGAAGTCATGATTATCTTGAGTGAAATCCCCAATAGTATCCTGGCGTAAAAGAAAGCTGCAATAAATGGTGGTTCCTGTCGTCCCCAAACTCACGTTCAAATTACGTCTTGCTTGTGGTTGCAATCCAGTGTGATACAGAGAGTTGCCCGATGATGAAAGGGTACTGGTTGGATCACCAAGACTTCCGTTTGCCACAGTGTAAGTACTTTGGTTGACGAACCATGCATCACTAAATCCTGTTCCGCCGTTCAAGGCATTTAGATTGGTGCCTGCATCGTACTGAAATCCTTCATAGGCAATAACACTGGCGTCAGCCACTCCAGGAATTCCGGCGGTTACCAAAATTATCACAAGACGAGTAACCGATAGCGTCAATAAATTCCGTGTCATGTTTTTACTTTCTTTTATTCACCTCGACGGAGGACCCCTTGAAGGAATCATTCTGATTGAATGCCCAATGATCTGCTCGGAATTACCCCCACATTCTAATAATCAACCTCTCCCCGCGTCGAGCTAGATGCTTGCACTGACATCTCAGAGCCTCTTACGACTCTGAAGAACTGCTTTTCAAGCCGGAAATTGTAGCCAATAGGTTTTGGCAACGATGCTTCCACCAATGCACTCATGGTTCAAAAATTGATCGAGCCTCAGCAAATAATCATTCGTATTGATCCATTTACGAAATTTTTCCTCCAGCTTGCAAGAAAAGATGACATCCGAAACATCTGTATCCAGAAAGCAAGCAGTCTAGTCATTCAATCTGATTTTCCATTTGACGGAACGAGGGGGGAACCCGTGAACCCTAAATTCTTTTTTGGGAGTTTCTGTTTTGGCCTGCTCAGCATGCTGACAACTCCAGCATTGGCCGCGCTATCTGCAACCGGAACAATCTCGACGAGTCAAACTAGCGCTCCATTCAACTACACCATTTCACTAAATAATACAGGTGATACTAATATTGGCACTCTTTGGTTTTCATGGATTCCAGGCTATGGCTTTATGAGCGAGGCCCCCACGAATATTTCCCGGCCAACGGGTTGGACAGGATTTTCGCTTTTAGAATTTGGAGGTTATAGTCTCGAACTGTACAACATTACGGGCTCTGCGATTGCGCCCGGTGGAAGCGCCACATTTGGCTTTACCAGCAACCTTTCGCCAACTCAGATGGCCGGAGATGCAATCTTTGGTAATAAGGTAACTACCTCCTTCGTCTACATTGGCTTTCCTGAAACTGACCCAGGCTATCAGTTTGATCTTACCGTTGTGCCAGAACCCGCAAGTATTTTATCCATTGGATTCGCCGGTTTTCTCTTACTTGCCTTCCGCTACATTCACCAACGCCGACAACTTGGTTGCTAGTTGGCAAGCCGTATCTGTCCCTGCTGCAAGAGTTTTACGAGTTACAACTGGTCAAGAGCTGTCAGACTATCCTTGCGGATGATGGAAAGCACACACGAGAGATTTATTGTGTATTGCGCAACCATCATCACAAAACGGCAATTTGACCGCACGTTACCAGACGATTTCTACCCGGGATGCACGTCCAAATCCCGCCTCCGTCCACTGAATCTTTGATTTCGCACTCTCAAAACGCCCAACTCGCTGCCCAGCCCAATTTTCAGCCAAAGTTTTTCCAAGAATCGCTGGACGATCATTTTCATCGAATTACAATGGGTCGATTCGACCTCCGTCGAAGAGGAACGACTGCTCGATTTCAAGGCGTTTTTGCACCCCTGAGCCCCAACACCTAAGTGTCTCTTACTCAAAGACGACCACTATGTTGTGGCACCCGAGTTGCAAAGCAATAAGAACAACCCTGAGATTGGGCTAGAAAAGCCTCAAATTGTTAATTTGGTAAATTTAGGCAATTTAAATCAGGCCCATTTTTACTCTCTTTTCGTAATTTTTTACCAAATGGAAATTGGAGCCAGCTAAACACAAAGTAGTGGGTAGAATTTGTTGGATTTCGGAACACGTTTCGTTAATAATGGTGAGCTTGGAGTTAGCGCGGCATGATGTGCCACCGTAGAGTTATTTTTCAGGAGGCCAATGAATCATTGCTCTTGCCCCTGCCTCACGGTCCCATGCCTATGAATACGCTGATTCTCTCGCTTCTTTCCCCTCACATTCTTTAGGAATGCCTGTTGGAGCGATCCCTTGTACAACACATTGTTAGAAGACTTGGAAGATGACGTTGCGGCCAATCCCGATGAGGCCGTGGAACTTGTCGACAAAGGCGTCGATGAACCGGATGTCGTAGATGATGATCTACTCGCCGCCGATCCATTGTCGGCTGCCGATATAGACGCCGAGCTAAAAGGCGAAGAACTCGCCGAAGGCGACTTGGAAAGTTGGTCAGACGATCCCGTGCGGATGTATCTGACCCAAATGGGCGAAATTCCGCTGCTCACGCGGCACGAAGAAATTTCGCTAGCCAAGCGCATCGAAATCACTCGTGCACACTTCCGCCATAAGCTGCTGGAATGCGATTTCGTAATTCAATACGCAGTCCGCATCTTAAATCGTGTTCACAAAGGCGAATTGCCTTTTGATCGCACCGTGCAAGTAAGCGTGACTGATCGTTTGGAAAAAGACCAAATCCTCGGCCGTTTGCCTCACAACCTGGCCACAGTCGGTGAACTACTGAAGCGCAACAAAGCCGACTATCGTCTGGCCTTCAGCAAATCAACCAAAATGAATCTGCGTCGTGAGGCTTGGGCACGTCTCAACCTGCGCCGTAAGCGAGCAGTAAAATTGGTCGAAGAACTCGGTCTGCGAACTCAGCGCGTCGAAACGATGATTCGCACTCTCGAAGAATTCAGCCGTCGGCTCGACGATTTGAAATATCAAATCAACCAGCATAAAAAAGCCAAACTCCCTCCAGCCGAACGCGCCACCTGGGTGAAAGAGTTCCGCCAAATTTTGCGAGCTACGCAAGAAACGCCTAACAGCTTGCGAAATCGCGTGATGAAAATCAAAGGCATCTACACCCACTATCAACGCGCTAAACGAGGCCTGTCTGAAGGTAACTTGCGTTTGGTCGTCTCGATCGCCAAAAAATATCGTAACCGTGGCCTGAGCTTCCTCGACCTCATTCAAGAAGGCAACGCCGGCTTGATGCGAGCTGTCGATAAGTTCGAATACCGCCGCGGCTTCAAGTTCTGCACCTATGCCACGTGGTGGATTCGCCAAGCAATTACCCGCGCAGTTGCTGACCAAAGCCGCACAATTCGTATTCCGGTTCACATGGTCGAAACAATGTCGCGAGTGCGAAATGTTTCCCGCGAACTGCTACAACGCCTCGGCCGCGAACCGACGATCGAAGAAACCGCTCGTGCCGCTGGCACTGCGATCGACGAAACGCGTCGCGTCCTGGCAATGAGCCGCTACCCGATCAGTCTCGATCGTCCCGTCGGCAACAGCGAAGACAGCCACTTCGGCGATTTACTCCCCGATGGCGATGCCGAGAACCCAGCCATTGGCGCCGCACAAGAAATGTTGAAATCGCGCATCGGCAAAGTGCTGAAAACCCTCAGCTACCGCGAACGTGAAATCATCAAGCTTCGTTACGGCCTCGGTGACGGCTACAGCTACACACTGGAAGAAGTCGGTCACATCTTCAAAGTCACCCGCGAACGTATCCGACAAATCGAAGCTAAAGCCGTACGAAAGCTCCAGCAGCCAAGCCGAGCCCAAGAGCTCCTAGGGTTCCTCGACTGAGTCTTTCGCACACAATGTCTTTCGCACACAATTTAAAGCCTACCGCGAGCCGGACAAAAATCGTCCGGCTCGCTTTATTTTTGCCCTACTCTAACACAACGCTCCGGCGAGGGAGCAATAAAGAACGCCCTAGTTCCTAGAGCTTGCCCGCAGATTGGCAGGTAGCTCATGTACAGCCCCCTGTTCCCTAAGTACGCTATGTAGTTTGGGAAACTCTCAAAATCGCTCACCGGGGATTGCTGTGGGAACGACCGTTGCTTCCGCCGACACTCTGGCCACTGCCAGCACTGCCGCCAGCGCCGATTTCCGCGAGGCCACCCTCAACCACGATTGCATCTGCATTCGCGGTGCCCGCGTCCACAATCTGCAAAACATCGACGTCGATATTCCCCGCGACAAGCTCGTCGTTCTGACCGGCCCCAGCGGTTCCGGCAAAAGCTCACTCGCCGTCGACACCATTTTCGCCGAAGGCCAGCGCCAATTTATTGAAAGTCTTTCCGTCTACGCACGGCAATTCTTACATCAAATGGAACGGCCCGACGTCGATCTTATCGAAGGTCTTCAGCCCACGGTCTTGGTCGACCAGCGCGCCGGCAGTGCCAACCCACGCAGCACCGTGGCCACCGTCACCGAAATCTACGATCACCTGCGGCTCCTCTTTGCACGCCTCGGCACCGCCTACTGTTACCAATGCGGTACGCCCATTCGTCAACAGTCGGCTGAAGAAATCCAAGCCGAGCTAATGGATCTTCCCCCCGGCACCAAGCTCATGATCCTCGCTCCGCTGGTCCGTGGCCGCAAAGGACAGCATAAAGATATTTTTGAGCAAATCCGCAAAGCTGGCTTCCAACGCGCACGTGTTGATGGCGAAGTCCTCGATGTTGGCGGCGAACCTCCAGAACTCGCGCCACGAAAAAATCATACCATCGAAGCTGTCGTCGACCGCATCGTCATTCGCGAAGGCATTGATGAGCGCCTTGCCGAATTCGGCCGCCGCGCGGTCGTAGCTGCCGGCACGGTACGCGGCAGCGACGGCATCGCGAAGCGCGAGGTATCCGGCGCCGGCCGGGTCATAGCGGTTCTTGAGGTTGGAGAGGAGCGTGCGGGATTCGTCGACATATCACGAGGCGAAATCCAGTTCGGCCTTGCCGTCCTTGA
>CAZIGP010000104.1:7315-9900 GCA_964538425.1 uncultured Pirellulales bacterium
AGCGGTGCTAATCAGCTACCAAGTGCGCGATCCCGATCAACCGAACGCCGGCCAGTGGCGCGAACTCATCTTCAGCACGCTCTATGCCTGCCCCAACTGCAAAATCAGTTACGAAGAGCTCGAGCCACGCACCTTCAGTTTCAACAGCCCCTACGGCGCCTGCCCCACCTGCGAAGGCCTCGGCGCCAAAGAAGAATTTGATCCCGAACTCATCTTGGCCTACGAAGAGAAATCCATCGCCACAGGCTTGATTCTCCACTGGCGAAACGGCTCCTCCACACCCTCCAAACAACATCGCGAAGATCTCGAAAACTTCATCGCATCTACCGGCATTGATTGGGATACACCTTATTCCGATTGGAAACCCGCCGCCCGTGAAAAACTCCTCCGCGGCGACGGCAAACAATTCCTCGGCTTACTAATTCTCCTGGAAAAAGAATTCGCCACCGCCACCAAACCCGCCGATCAAGAACGCCTCGCCGCCTTCCGAGGCCCAGTCACCTGCCAAGTCTGCGGCGGAGCACGACTACGCCCTGAAGCCCGCCATGTACGTCTTGGTGAAAAAGCAATTCACGAGGTCTCCGCCCTAACCATCCAAGCCGCGCAACAATTCTTCGCCGACCTTAACACTCAATATGGCCTATCTTCTTCGGAACCATTCGCCTCTTCTTCTCTTTTGACCGAAAAGAGCCGAAGTGAAGGCAATGAGCGAGAAGAAACTGCCGACAACGAAGAACTCCCCATCAACTAACCGCTTTACGCCGAAATCACCGGCCGATTGCACTTCTTAGGCAAAGTTGGCTTAAACTATCTCACACTCGACCGCCCGGCCGATACCCTCAGCGGCGGCGAACTCCAGCGCGTGCGCCTCGCCACTGGCATCGGCTCTGGCCTCGTTGGCGTCTGCTATGTTCTCGACGAACCTTCGATCGGCCTCCACCCTCGCGACAATCAGCGCCTCATTGACGCCCTGCGCGACCTGCAATCGCAAGGTAATACTGTGCTCGTTGTCGAACATGATGAAGCCATGATGAACCAGGCCGACCAGCTCATCGACATTGGCCCTGGCGCCGGCGCGCACGGCGGCCGCATCGTTGCCCAAGGCACGCCCCCAGAAGTCTGCGACAATCCAAGTTCGATCACCGGCCAATATCTTTCCGGCACAAAATCCATCCCAGTTCCTACTGAGCGTCGCCGCGTCGCCAAGACGCGCTCGATCACTATCGAAGGCGCCACCACAAACAACCTCAAAAACGTCAGCGCCCGCTTTCCGCTCGGTGTGTTCACATGTATTACGGGCGTCAGCGGCTCCGGCAAAAGCTCGCTCGTCAACGAAACCTTCGCCCATGCTGTGCAACGCCGCATGCTCGGCGTCGGCCCCAAGCCTGGTCCACATACAAGTCTCCGCGGTGTCAACCAAATCGATAAGCTCATCGTCATCGACCAATCGCCAATCGGCCGCTCACCGCGCAGCAATCCCGCCACCTACGTCGGTATCTTCGACGAGATTCGCAAAGTCTTCGCTGGCACACGCGAAGCCAAACAGCGCGGCTTCAAAAGCGGACGCTTCAGCTTCAACATCAAAGGCGGTCGCTGCGAAGAATGCCAAGGCCACGGCGTGAAAAAAATCGAAATGCAATTTCTCCCCGACCTCTTCGTACCCTGCCCGGTATGCGAGGGCAAACGTTTCAACCGCCAAACTCTCGAAGTGCAATTCAAAGGCCTCTCCATCGCCGATGCTCTCGACCTGCGCATTGACGATGCCGCCGCCGTCTTCGAAAATTTCCCTCTCATCGCCCGCCCCATCGTCAGCCTACAAGAAGTTGGCCTCGGCTATCTCACGCTTGGCCAATCCGCCACTACACTCTCCGGCGGCGAAGCCCAGCGCGTCAAACTCGCCGCCGAGCTCAGTCGCACCCAAACCGGCAGCACGCTCTATCTACTCGACGAACCCACCACTGGCCTCCACTTCGACGACGTCCGCAAACTCCTCGAAGTCCTCAACCGCCTGGTGGATCTCGGCAACACTGTCATGGTCATCGAACACAATCTTGATGTCATGAAAACTGCTGACTGGTTGATCGACCTCGGTCCCGAAGGCGGCCAAGCTGGCGGCCAAATCGTCGCCGAAGGCACTCCCGAAGAAATCGCCGCATTGCCCAACAACCACACCGGCCGCCTATTAAAACCACTGTTAAACAAACAATTATGAATAGCCCTTCCTAATTCTTCCCCTTACTAAACCTCACATTCTTTTTGCCTATCCACCTGCTTCTCTTCTTGTGCTAGCACCGCCTGCACTGAATTGTTAGGACGCTCTGGACACCGCCCCCAGTTTCCGATACCTTCCCGCCCCTCATCGGACGGTTGTCACTGTCCAGCGTCTTTTCTGTTTTCGTAATTCATCGTGGAGTCACAGATGGCTGCGAGTGCGCTCGCTAGCTCGAGTACGGTATCGTCTGCCCGCTGGCAAGATTTAATTCTGCCAGTGGCCATGATTGCCAGCGTGCTGGTGATTTTGGTGCCGCTCCCCGCTGCGCTTCTCGATTTGCTCGCGGGCATAATCGTCCGCTTGGCCGATCAGC
>CAZIGP010000105.1:0-9898 GCA_964538425.1 uncultured Pirellulales bacterium
GGCCCGTAAGAAATGTCGTTATATGTAAATCAGAATTATGGTCAACCAACAGATCACTTAAGACGCTATTCTCTTCCGCTCGATCGCTTTGCATCGCTTCACGCCGATTATCAAGAAGGAGAAGGACTTACGAAGTTGTTTCGCTTTAACGGGTCTCACCTTTTAATTAATTTCTCGACATCCGCTGTTGGTGATATACGAGTCGAAATTCAAGACGAAAACGGTCGGGCCATACCAGGGTTTATGCTTGAAGAATGTCAGCCCATGATCGGCAACGAGATTGAGAAAATAGTGCGATGGGCAAAGGGAGATAAAGTTTCCAGCCTATCAGGAAAAATAGTTCGACTCCGAATTGTCATGAAAGATTCGGATCTATACGGCTTGAGTTTTAAATAAGTGACGGAATTCATCGCCGCTTATTGTTGACATATTGAATGCGAAGGATCGGAATGAAGGCTAAATACACGACTAGAATTGATCGCAACATCTTAATTCCTGTCCGCGATGGAACAATGTTAGCTGCCGACATTGTCCGTCCAGATCTACCTGGAAAGTTTCCCGTAATTGTTGAATACACACCCTATCGGAAAGATGACGCTAGTCGAAGTTTGCTAGATGCGCTTTGTTATTTTGCTGAAAGTGGATTTATTGCGGTTCGCTTGGACGTACGGGGTACAGGAAGTTCAGGAGGGATTACTACCGACGAATATGCCCCTGAAGAGCAGCAGGATGGCTGCGATGCTATCGAATGGTTGGCCACTCAACCGTGGTCAAACGGAAACATCGGCATGTGGGGAACTTCTTATGGTGGATTCACAGCAATACAAGTGGCTATGCACCAACCACCCCATTTGAAAGCAATCGCACCGATGTACGCCACAGATGATCGTTACACGGACGATTGTCATTATACGTCGGGCGGTAATATGCGGATGTATTACGACGTCGGTCATTATGGTGGAATGATGGTGGTACTCAATGCATTACCTCCTTTGCCCGAAGCCGTCGGCGCACGTTGGGCCGAAGCATGGCAAGAACGTCTCGAGCGCAACCAACCATACCTTCTATCTTGGATGAAGCATCAAGTCGATGGGCTTTATTGGAGACACGCATCACTACGGCCCAATTACCATCGCATTAAATGTCCTGTATTTCTTATCGGTGGATGGCGAGATGGATATGCCAACGCGATGCTGAGAATGTACGTCAATCTTAAATGCCCGAAACGCTTATTAATGGGGCCTTGGGTTCATACGCGACCCGATCAGTCTGCTCCGGGTCCAAGAATTCATTACCTTCATGAACTTGTCATGTTCTTTGAACAATATTTGCGAGATGGGAACACAGGCAATTCACATGAAGCAAATCTAACTTTTTACATGCAAGAAGCAACTATTCCCGATCGACGCCTTCAGGATACGCCTGGGTACTGGCGCCATGAGAATAGTAACGAACTACCAGCAGCAACAGATTTGACTTGGTATTTGCACGACGGGGGTGTTCTGAGTGATCGATCATGCGATGTGTCTCCTCCCCACGAAGCTCAAATTGAATATTTGCCTGCTTCGGGAATTGCAAATGGATTTTGGTCTGCTGGAGGAATGCCATTCTATTTGGCAGATGACCAACGGACGGACGAAGCATATTCTTTGACTTTTACATCTTCTCCTTTCGAGCAGGATTTACATTTATTGGGTTGGCCAAAGATCGTCCTCTATGCCTCATCAACTGCAAAAGTGGCCACTTTTGTTGCTAAGTTATCTGATGTCTCTCCTGACGGCCGTTCCGTATTGATAGTTGACGGCTCCCTAAACGGCACCCGCCGTTCATCGCTCACGAATCCGCAGCCGATGACTCCGGGAGAAGTCTATGAATTACACATTCCGATGAATCCTACAGGATGGGTAATAAAAGCTGGGCATAAGCTTCGCCTAGCAATTTCGGGTGGAGATTTCCCCAATCTCTGGCCAACACCGGAGCATACCGAACACTGCATACGTTGGGGAAAGGACTGTCCCTCACACATCACCATTCCAAGCATCCCTGTGTCACAACTTGATCCACCCCGATTTCTGCCTCCACCAACGTTGCCTGAAGTAGTTAAACACTGCAGCCCAATTTCTACACAAACAATGACACAGGACCACATTAATGGCACTATTACTTTGACTTGCCAACGGTCCAGTAAAACGACCTTCAATGATGTATCTGGGATCCTCGAATCCGATCGAATTTTTCATTGCACAACTTCTATTCGAGAACCGGCGCAAGCGAGCATTGTTGGAACTCATAAAAATGTGCTTACACGCAATAATGACAGAATTGAGATATGTGCCGAAAGCAGCATTCGTGCTACCAGTGATTGCTTCCATATTCTCATTAATTTGAATGTAAAAAAAAATGGCGAGCCTTTGTTTCATAAAAAATGGGTAGCCTCTGAGCCTCGCCAGCTATTGTAAATATCTCAGCTACCACACCGATTTAAGCATACGTTTGCAACACTTATTTATGTCAAACACGCCTTACTGTGATATTGGCTGCAATGGGCAGATTGACGAAGGAGTTGTCCTCGGATATCGCTATCCTGGAAGTTCTGAACCGCTTCGCATCGGCAATCACGCGAGAATCCGTTCCGGCACAACAATTTATTCAAATACAAATATCGGGCATCGATTCTCATGTGGGCACGATGTATTAATTCGTGCAGAAGTTCATTTAGGAAATCGGGTTGTAATCCTTCATAAATCAATATTAGAAGGTCGTATTTGTGTTGGAAGTGGAGTAAAAATCATGGCTCATGTCTACATTCCAAGTGCGACAACAATTGGCAACATGGTATTTATAGGTCCTGGAACAACGTTTCTTAATGCACGTTATCCCATGCGGTATCTTGAGCCTGTCCAAGGTCCTGTTATTGAAGATCACGTTGTTATTGGCGGAGGAGTCACGTTGTGCCCAAATGTGCGCATTGGAAGAAAATCATTTATTGGTGCTGGATCGGTAGTTACCAAAGATGTGCCTGCTAACACATTAGCCATTGGATGCCCTGCGAAATTCCAGCCACTTCCAGACTGCATGTCAAAAGGCACTATTCCAGAATTGATATTGTCAGGAACAGATCTCTGGGATGCATCTTCTGATAAGTCTTGGCAGGATGATAAGGAATTGTTCGATCTACTCGAAATTGAAGACAGTAATTAATGGTGCGACTTTGGTTATACCACTCCGGAACTTACCAGTAATCTTTTACTTGGTTTGATATCATAATTTTACAAGGACTTTCCATGCCAATCTTATTGAAATTGCACTGTTTATACGCAGTTATTTGCTTTGCTGTGATAATTGAAGTAATGTCTGTCGCTTCGATTGCTAAGGCACAGATAGCTCAGCCTTCGCGCAGTGCCATTCAAACAATTTACCGCAATAGCGTTCCCCACACGGATAAAAACGGCCGACTCCTTACAGAATACGATTCTCAGCAATCGTTCTTTCAAATTGGAATGTGGGGAGTGCCATTGCCGGGTATTACAGAAGGATATTTCTACGATTGGAATCTTCTAAAAAATGCGGGTTTCAATACGATGTGGACTTATCATACTGCATCACCGCAATTTGCTCTAAGAGGAGGGGCTTTGACCGATATGCAAGTGGTGCTAATGAGTCCGCCATCAGTAACCGGTCGCATTTCCGATACCGATCTGGCAGCGATTCGTGATAATCCTGATTACAGAAGCCATTTGTTTGGCAATTTGTGGTGGGATGAACCAACCACAACGTTTCCCTTAAATGAAATGCAGACGCACTATGATCGCTTCTTAGCACATCGCGATCATTTTCATTCCTATCTTCCCGAAACCCCTGTTTTTATTGATGATGCACCAGCCTTTGTTAATGGCAATGAATCTGCATTATGGTGGGCACAATGGGCTAGAGGTAGTGATACCGCGGTTCAAGATAATTATCCGATTCGCCCGACGACAACTTCGATTGGAAAAAATAATGGTCCTCCAGGAATTCCAGAAAGTATTTCACGAGCCGTCGATGCTGTCGGTCAACAAAAACCGGTATGGGCAATTGTTGGCGCATTTTCGTATACAAATCCAGACACGGACCCGTTTCCCTTTCGCTTTGCCACTCCCGTTCAAATGCGAGCTCAAGTGTATAGCTCGATTATTCATGGCGCGACAGGAATAGTTTATTTTATTTGGGATAGTTACATATCGCGTGCAGGCGGAGTAATCGGCATCGCACCAGAACCTAGAGCCGAAGGATATTCACCAACAGCCTTTCAGCAACCCGCTACTCTCGAACAACTTCAGAAATCAGTCGAGTTGTGGAATTCCGTGTCTGCTATCAATCAGGAACTTATCTCGTTATCGCCAGCAATTCTTTCGCCAACCGTCTCACCTGACGATCTCAGCTACAATATGCAATTAAGTAATCTTTCAGCTCCTAATAACACCGCCTTATATAGCAATACTCCAATCCGCACGCTCCTAAAACGTGATCAAGATGGCAGTTACATTTTGATGGCAGTCAATCTTGATAATCGTAGTTTGGATGTGACATTCAGATTTTCCGACACATTTAATCAAATTGGACTTTTATTTGAAGATAGCGGTGTACTTAGTGCATTGAGCAAAGTTAATGAATTTACTTATCACTTCGAACCATACGACTCGAATGTCTTCGTGCTTTCGGTGTGTGAACCAAATAGTGCAAGTCTTGGATTACTTTTAATGATAATTATCTGCTTTTATAAATGTAAGGCATGTCGACCGCTGATAGGCTTATTTAGCTTAAAGTACAGGTGACGCTCTCCGAGTGGAATTGGAAATACTAAATCTCCTGCTTCTCCAACAGCACGACAATACTTTGTGGCATCTGCAAAGATTTGTAATGCCAATCTAAACGCCTACGATTTGCAGCTTCAACCGCGGCCAGCCGCAGCGATCACTGGATGGTGCGAATCTTGTGGCCGTGGGCCGACTTCGAGGGCAGCCAATCTCTAATCTCGAATTAAAGGCGCCTAAGTACATAGCCCTTCAAAGAACCTGAAAAGAATATTGGCGACTTTAGGAAGGTTTGCTTAAGTTAGTATCTTCGCCGATCTGGTTAATTTGCACGTTTTCGTTCCAAAGCCACATAAATTCGAGCGCCGGACTGGTTTAATTTGTGTCGATCAGCGTCAAAGAGCTTGCAGCTCCGGCTGCGGTATAAATTGCTTCAACTTTTTTAAGTAGTTCATCACAATTGTGCATTCGAATTGTCAGCGGGCGCGGCGCGAGCATCCCCAAAGCGTCCAATACGTCACAAACCCTCAACACGCTTAAGAACTGTGGTGCTTTGGAGTCAGCGTGAGTGAGTCGCGGATCAACAAGAAGCACTCCCGCAATTTCAGGTTCAAACAGTGCTGCATAGACGGCTAATACTGCCGAATTGCTATGACCCGCAAGATAGACCTGTTTGTTATTTGTCGATTGATTAAGGTATCGTGCAGCAGCAATAATATCCCACACCCGACCGGTATCAGCGGTGCGTCCTAACAAAGCTAGAGAGCGTTCAACATAGTTTCCTGGTGTTTTTCGAGACCAACGCGTAGGACCGATACCGCGTGGATAGCAAATGTAGATGGCATCGTCAGGTTGAGTTAAGTCTTTCAATGTCGAAAGCTGGAAATTTTCATCGGCGACGACCAAAAGCACTCGTTTGGCGAGGTTATCCGTCATTGTCGAAATATGACCTAGATAAAACTCGATGCCATCTTCTGACCCAAGTCGCGTTGTAGTAGGGTCTTGCTGCTCCAACAGTCTTGCCGGTGCCACGCGCTGAGGAAACACGTGAAAGGGCAGATTTCTAAGACTGGCTAGCAAATTCTCTTTCCAAGCGGTGAACAGTCCCACTTCAGGTGGCACAACGCTGGCCAGTGGCACGAAATATTGGTCAATTGCAGTATTCCGTTGATCACTAGGCAAATTACCATCTGACGGAAATACTCTCAACCGTTCTAGTTCAATCGGCGGTTTTGGCTGCCCCCCTTCAAAATTCCAGACGTCGGATTCGGAATCTGTGACATTTCGCGGGTCATTTTTCAGAAATGTGTTCAGAAACCGAAAGGTGGCTTGACGGATGTCGGACCGGTAATCGTGATCGCCAATACTGACTATGCTGTCAACTAGATCGCTTGCACCATATAGACTGTAAACTTTCTCTAGCCGATTGATAACTCGGTGATTGGCATCCATAGGAAAGAGTGAGTCGTGGTCACTATTAACAAACAATAAAGGACGCGGGGCTACAAGTGCCGCAAACCGCGACCATGGCCACTGAAATGTGTTGTATAAAAACATGCAATCACAATGGCCTTCGATTACACGATCAGAGATATAGGCTTGCAAATCTGCCATTCCGCTGACCGTAATGGCAACCTTCACACGTTCATCCGCTGCAGCTACCCAAAACGCTACTGCCCCTCCACCGCTGATGCCAGTTACCGCGATTCGTTCACAATCAACATCTTCACGACTGACCAAATAATCAATCCCGCGAATTCCATTCCAACACTCAACGCCCGCCGGCGTATATCCACGGGAATGCCACCACCAGCGCTCTCGGTTGTAAGTACCATGATGAATTGACTCAATCTCGCCCATTTGCAATGTGTCCACGATCAAACACACATAACCGTGTCGTGCTAACCAAAGACCGAACGACTGAAATGATGTCTTGTTACCGTTGCGGCCCTGTGCAGCATGTCCGCAAAGATAGAGTACAGCGGGCAATCGACTTTGCTCGCCCGCTTTCATATTCGTCGGGCGATACAGATTAGCTGTCACATATAACTGAGGACAACTTTGATAACATAACATATCAACTGCATAGTCATCGCCAATAAGAGTACTGGTAATCTTGGCTTCCAGTGGAGTACGTTTTGGCATTGGCCATAGGCCAAGCATAGTAAAATACTCTTGGCGAAGTTTAGGGAGAACTTGCTGCCAGTCTTGTAATGTCTTGATTCCGCTTAGGAAGTTTCGATCGATCCGTTTTGCCTCTTGAGCTAAATAAGTCTGTATCATCGCATTGCCGGGCTCATCGGGATTGAATTGCCCGAACGTCTGAGCGAACGCCACAGAGCCCATGCTCAACATAAGCAATCCTGTATTAAGAATTGACAAAGTTCGAAAATAAAACATTAGGGTCTCCGTCTGACCAATGAGTCAATTAACGCTTGTAACACGTCAACTGATCTGCGGACTTATTGACTATCGGATGTTGACTAAAACATGTGGCATTATTTTTGCGAGAAACACATCCAGTCCCACGTTAGTTGTAATACTGCACTCCAGTTTCTTTATCGCGCTGAGTCAAAGTCACGGAGACATTTTCACCCTTGTAATACATACGAGATAGCACAAATAACATTTAATATTATTGGCCATAAGACTGCCGTCATTTATATTCACAATCGTTCACGTCTTTAAACTACTTGAACTTCGGTTAACATAGAATACTTCGTAGGTTTAGCAATCTTAGAAGCAGAAACTAGCGTTTCGTTAGCTAAATTTATTGTGTCAGCTTATTGTCCTTTTCCGTACCTAGCCAATGCGGAACTTTAACAGCGTGCTCGGCACCCTCTCGACCTCGGATGTCCAGTGTAAAATGTCCTCCGTAAGGATCGATAACCATGTGGCAAGGAGAGTCGATGGGCAAAGTATTTATTGCCGTTAAAATTCCCTCAACAGGCCCACAAAAGTCAAACAGCCCTAAATGCAATTTCAATGGTGCTTGAATTCTATGGACGAAACAAGCAGGATCGTAATAACGGATGACTTCAGCGACTTGCTTTAAATCACTACCGGATGGCGCATGTGGTCCCCATTTAGTAAGTCCTAACACCGTCCAATCAATTCGGCACATCGCCATTGCCGTTCCTTTAACGCTGCTTGCTGGACGCAGACCGGCAAGAACCAGTGACATGCCGGCACCCAGACTTGCGCCTACAACATTAACAGTGCCATTGCAGAGCCGATGCTGTGCGATAATATCGTAACAGCGCGCCAAGCAACAATAGCTGTAACGTAACTTGGCATTGTCTCGCGATGTAATACCGTCGTTCATATAGTCGAAGTCGCTTTTCGCAGGGCGCTGTGTGATATCACCGCCATGCACTGCAACGTCAATTCTCAGATCGCCTCCGGCCATCTGCGCGAATCCAGGCTGCCAATTACTTACCGCAGGACAACGAACGGCTGCTGCGACTCGATCACTTTCTTTGGGTTCGTAAAGCCATGCCCATGCCCAACGATTTTCCCAAGAGCGATACTTTACTAAAAAGACTTTGCCCTTAGGCGTTTCCTTGTCGAACTGTTCCACGAGTGTCATTTCAAGCGGAATCTTTGAAAGTTGCTCCATCGTGTCATCCCAAAACTGGTCGAATTCTTTGGGAGGATTTACTGGTACCACATCTTGTGGACGAAACACGAAACCGACTCGTTTGGCACACAATGGTTTTTTTCCGTCCGTAACAATGACTTTGCCGATATAGTGGCCAGGTTGAGTGGGTCGAATTGCAAGATTGACTAATGTCTTAGTATTGTTCGACGAAATCTCGATTGGAACTTCCGCTGTGACAACACGATCTTTCCAAACATAATTGTGCCCCTCGAACTTCACTTTACCAATAAGAGAATGCCCATAATGTGCGGTCACTTCAATCGGAAACACCACTGCGACATCCTCGGTGAAAAGGTGATTGGGGTTCGGTGAAGTAATCTTCATTTGAATCGATTGTGCCAACTCGGCTTTGGGTTTCACTGCAATACGACGCTTGATTGGTCCACTCTGAACAGACTGATCGTAGAGTACCAGTACATCGACACGATGAGGTGCTTCAGGGATTGTGTGTGGATTCACTTCATGAGTGATTTCAATCGCTTTTTCAAAGACGACCGCGGCACCGTTTGTGGCCAGCACGGTGTAATCGCCTGGTTCAAATTTACCGGTTACCGGCCAACCCAGATCTCCTTGCTCCAGCGGATCGCAAACGCGATGCAGATCGCTTCGCAAACTAATGATGATGCTTCCGCATGGATAACCTTTGCAAAAATGCTCCACTCCCGCAGGTTGACCATCAAATTCCAATTCGATGGCATCTGGTTCGAATGTATAGGCCATCGACCAGCCCTCTCCTTGTGCCTCAAGTCGATTTCCTTGTATTTGCACCTTGCCAGTCAGCAAACGAGGATGAAACCACTTCGCAAAAGGAGCGGCATTGATAGGGCGTAGCAGATAGTCACGAGTGTGGATAATCTTGCGATCCGGAGCAAGAAACTCTGCCCCATTAACTACAAGCGATATCAATGTTCCTGATTTGTCCAATAATGCATCATAAGCTCCACCAGTAACGCGATAGCCGCGAGCGGTTTCCTCCAATGTAGGAACTATTGCAAAAGCGCAGCAATCAAATGCCATCACAATATATGACAATAACCAGTAAGCGATAAAATATATGGTATGTCGCATTAGGATATTGTTTCTTGAGTGGGGTAATTGCATGAATCGAATAATGCGATTATCTCCCGTTCGGAATTAACGATCCATAAGAAGTCGGAAAAACACTTGCAAATCTGCACCGAATTTTGGAATGTGATTAATATGTAAGTTCCCTGAGATCAAGGCAGGTTAAATGACAAGTAGTACGAAGAAATAAGCTAAACAGTGTTTGAACTTAACGACATTCTCTCGTCACTGGTAATCAAACCTTGGAAACTCGTCACGAGTGATTGCCAAACATGATCGTAGAAAAGATTCTGTCTAATGATGCTGCACGAACTCGCTAATCAGCGATCCATTGTGAGACCAAACACGCAAGATCCCATCGTCTCCAGCTGTTACCACC
>CAZIGP010000106.1:0-9890 GCA_964538425.1 uncultured Pirellulales bacterium
CCAATCGGTGAACCAGTGGTAGCCAGCGATGATGGCGCGGGCGTCGTCTCCACCCGCCTGTGCCACGGCCATATCTTTAGGTCGTGCCGAAGGCCGAATGATGAATTGATCGGCCGCGAGCACTAACTTGGCTGCTAGATTGTTCCACGATTTTGGTGAATCATCTTGGGCGATTTTCGCTTGCGCAAGCAGCCGTTCGCGGCGTGTTTGTTCGGCCACGAGCGCGGCCTGAGGATCGACCGCCGTGAGTGTGTCCCAATCTTCGGTGGAAGCCACGAGCGTTACTTCTTGGCCTTCTTCAAAATCGGCGCGGTAATATCCGGGGCTCCAAAGTTGGCCTTCAAAAGAATAGCCGCGTGCGCGCTCGGTGGGATACTCCAGCTTGCGAATTCGGCCGCCATCCAGCACTAAGCTGTCGCGATCTGCGACAACTCTTAAGCGAAGGCGTGGAGCATCGCCGGAGTGAATTTCGATCAGGTCTTCTTGCCCTGTCACGCTGTAAGGATGAACGAACGGCTGATCGACGGCCGATTCGTGTGGCCGAAAATGGACGGAAGGCCGCAATCGCAATCGCATGTTTTCCGGAGAGCGAATCAATCTGTAAATGACATAAACGGTATTTTGCAAGTGTGGCATGACGATCCGTTTTTCAAGCTGCACCGGACCAATTTCATAGCGCCAGACTGGAATTCCGCTTTCCAAGCGAAACTCTCCTAAGGTTTCACCAACCGATGCATCGCCTAAAGTCGTGCTTCCTCCCAAGCGAATGATTTTTCGATCGCCGAGTTTGAGCTCTTCACTCAAATGATTGAACATCACAAAGCGCCCTAGTGGCGCTGGCAAAGCGGCGATGAGCAATCCGTGATAGCGCCTGGTGCAGGCGCCAGAAACCGTGGCCGAAGCATAGCCACCACGTCCGTTGGTAACCAACCATTCGCGCGTGTAAAGCAGTTCGGGATCTTGGCCTACGATTTCACGCCAGGGCATGCGTTGTAGAACGATAGAACTCATAACCAATTATCCTTGTAACGAGGATTCGGCACGCATCACCACCGCAGACTCGCCAGGAAAAAACCAACCTTCATCGACATTCAATGGGCATTCACCACCGCCGCCGTAGCGAATATTCTCACTGTTCCAAAGCGCGGCCCACCGGTGATTCGCAGGGGGAGCCAACAAAGGCTGCGGGGCCGTTGTATATTTTAGGTCGCAACCAAAATTGAAAATCAGCAGCCGATCGTCGCCATCTTCATCGTTAAAATGTCTGATGATGAAGCAGTTGTCGTTGATTACCGCGCCTTCAAGCAGGTCTGCGCGCTGGCGGCGAAATATGGCGTCCTGATGACGCAGTTTGAGTAGATCACGATGTAAAGCATAAACTTCGGCATGAGAATCACGCTCGGAAAAATCAAGCTTGCAACGGGTGAATGTTTCCAGCCGAGTCGGATCCGACAGCCGCAATTGTGCTTCTGGCGATGCTAGTGTCGGAAATTGTGACAAAAATTTTCCTCGGCCACTGGTTACCGCCTCACCGAGTTCGCCGTCGTAATCGGCGAAATACAAAAACGGTGTCGAAGCGGCGAATTCCTGCCCTTGAAAAATGAGTGGCGTTTGCGGGGACAATAACCACAAAGCGGTTAATGCACGAAACGTGCCCGCGCTTGTTTGCCGATTTAAACGCTCGCCATTCGCGGAATTGGCCACTTGATCGTGATTCTGCAGAAAACAAATGAAATGGTTGGCCGTTAGGCCTCGTGTCGGCGTGCCGCGCGACTTTTTTTGCCAACCAGAACGTTGGCCTTGGTAAATAAATCCGTGCTTAAGAGCAGTCATGAATTCTTGGGGACTACCAAAGTAATCGGAATAGTAGGCGGGATTTCGGCCGGTGGCACGCACTCGTGCAGTATGATGAAAATCGTCGTTCCACATGGCGTCCATGCCACGTCCGCCCTCTTGTTCTGGCTTGGCGGTGTGAACGTCTTGCAATTCGTTTTCGGCACTTAAAAAGATGGATTTTTTTCCGGCCGCCTGTCGGGCGGCTTCGCTGATCTCGGCCAAAATGTGCCGAGATGAATTGTCATAGATCGATTGGATGGCATCAAAGCGATAACCGTCAATATGAAATTCTTCAATCCAATAGCGGGCATTGGCCACAAAAAATTCTCGCACGGGGGCAGAATTTGGACCGTCGAAGTTAATGGCGTCGGCCCATTCGTTTTCGTAGCGAGTCGATCGATAGTCGTCAGAGAATTCGTAGAGATAATTATCGCAAATACCGAAATGGTTGTAGACCACGTCCAGAATTACACCGAGCCCTGCGGCATGAGCACGATTCACAAATTTGCGAAAATCGTCGGGACTTCCATAAAGATGTGAAGGGGCAAATAGCAATACACCATCATAGCCCCAGCCGAATTGACCGTGGAACTCGGCCACAGGCATGATTTCAATCGTCGTGATGCCGATCTTCGCCAATTCCATCAACTGTTGCTCGGCCGCCGCCCAAGTTCCTTCAGGGGTAAAAGTGCCGAGATGTAATTCATAGATCACTTGGCCGGAAGGACGAATGCCAGGCCATTGTTGATCGGTCCACACAAACTTTTGCGGGTCTACAATTTGTGAAAGTCTCGCTGGACCTTCCGGCTGAAATCTCGATGCAGGATCGGGTAACACTCGGCGATCACTATCTAAACGAAAACCATACCTCATACCTGGTTTCGCTTCTGGCACAGTTAGAGAAAAGTAGCCCAAGGATTCTCGTTCCATCTCAAACTTAATCGCGTCTTGAGCCGTTGAGGCGTGCGCAAGCACTAATTCGCAGTTTTGTCGCTTCGGGGCCCAAACCCGAAAATGTGCCTGGCCATTGGGCAGGAACTCGACGCCAATTGGCCAACGGCGCGAGAAAAGTGTTGTACTGGCGATGTCACTTTGGCGGGTGCTCAAGGCTTAGCTCTTGTTCTGTAAAGCGAGTGAGGAGTTACGTTCCCTTTATCCGCCAAGAAGGAACCTTTTTTTGGTCATGCTACTTCGTGCAAATGCATAACATGTGCCAAGGTTAAAACTTAAAGAGATTGCTATTTACGCTTTCCAGAATTTCTCTCGATATAACCTGAGATTGAAATACCATTTTTTAACATGTTGGTCGATTTGTGCCCTTGTTGGTTGCGGAAAAATCACTGTTCATGTTACGCAAGCATTTCAGTTACGGTGGCATTCAAGTTGCGGACGTTCAGTTTTATGAACCCCAGGGATCGTCTTGAAGAAATTGAATACGCTCACTTCATCTTTTGGCAATCTTGCTTGCAATTGAAGACACCGAGCGCCAGCGGATGACAGGCTTACTCATCGAACATCTTAAACTGGCTGTGACGGCATAACGGCAATGAGCTTAAAAGAGTACCGTAGAAAACGCGATTTCACTCAAACGCCTGAGCCGAACGCAAAAAGTGGTTCGGGCCAAGGAAATTTATTCGTTATTCAAAAGCATGATGCTACGCGGCTGCATTACGATTTTCGTTTAGAAATGAACGGGGTTTTGGCGAGTTGGGCCGTACCGAAAGGACCATCGCTCGATCCGGCAGAAAAGCGCCTGGCAGTGCAAGTCGAAGATCATCCACTGGGCTATGCCAAATTCGAAGGTGTGATCCCGGAAGGAGAATATGGTGGCGGGCCGGTGCTGGTTTGGGATCAAGGGGAGTGGTTTCCGCAGGGCGATCCGGTAGAAGGCTTGCGCGAAGGTAAATTGAAATTTCAACTCGAAGGCCAAAAATTGCACGGCGGATGGACACTGGTGCGAATGGCCGATCGCCAGCGACGTGGCAGCAAGCCAAATTGGCTGCTGATCAAAGAGCGTGATGCCAGCGCCAAACCGACCGCTAAAACAGAAATTGTCGATCGCTTGCCTCGAAGTATTTTAAGTGGCCGTACGATTGAAGAAATTGCCGTTGGTAAATCAGGGAAAAGACTGCGTAAGAACAATGCCCGCCGTAGCATTAAAAGTCGAACTTCGGCCCATCCTGCAGTCCGCAGCAATCGACGAGTAGTAAAAAAGCAACGACACGACAGCAAAGGCAGAGCGGCGATTTCTGCTCGAAACCCCAAACGACCGGTACGTGCCCGGGATTTAACGTCACTCGCAAAAGATTTAGGAGCCCGTGAGCGATCATTTCCTCGTTCACCGAAATCTCAGTTGGCCACGGCGGTTACCGATCCGCCGGAAGGGGACGAGTGGTTCCATGAACTAAAACTGGACGGCTATCGCATGTTTTGTAGCCTGCGGAATGGCCAAGTTCAATTCACCAGCCGGCGCGGCAACGATTGGACAGTACGGCTCAAGTCGCTTGTGGCGCCGGTAAATCGATTGCAAGCCGAAAGTGCTGTGCTCGATGGCGAAGTTGTTGTGCTCGACGAGCATGGGATGAGTAGCTTTCAAGCCCTGCAAAATGCTTTTCGCGGAGAATCGAATAAGCCGCTGATTTACTATGCGTTCGATTTACTCTATCTCAATGGTTATGAGATGACTTCGCTGCCGCTTGAAGCGCGCAAAAATATGCTCGAACAACTACTCGTTGCATCCCCTGATTTCGGCAAACTTCTTTGCTATAGCGAACATATTATCGGTTCGGGTTCAGAATTTTTGCGGCAAGTTTGCAACATGCAACTTGAAGGAGTGATTTCCAAGCGGCGCGACGCCCCTTATTTGCCCGGGCGTGGCTACGATTGGGTGAAATCCAAATGTCGCATGGAACAAGAATTTGTTATCGGCGGATTCACGAAGCCATCGGGGTCTCGCCTTGGCTTTGGAGCACTATTACTCGGCTATTTTGGTGACGATGGCAAGTTTATTTATGCCGGTCGAGTTGGAACGGGGTTTGATACGCGATTATTGCGAGAATTGAGCCGTCAATTGAAAGAGATCAAACAACCGATTTCCCCTTTTGCTGAGATTCCGCACGGAATTAGTACGCGCGGCGTGACTTGGGTGAAACCAAAGCTTGTCGCGCAAGTACAATTCAATAATTGGACGGAAGACAACCTATTGCGTCAGGCAGCATTCCTCGGGCTACGCGAAGATAAATCGCCGCGAGAAATTCGCCGTGAAGTCGCTAAGAAACCTCCAAAATAAATTGACCCATGGGCAATGCGAGGTCATAAAATGGCAACGAAATTAAAACCGCTCCGTTCAACCAACAAATCAACCAAGAAAAAGGATGTGTTCGGTTCTATTCAATTGACTCATCCTGAACGTGTCTTGTACACGGATCAAGACATTACCAAGCGCGACCTAGCGAATTATTACACCGAAATTGCCGATTGGATTTTGCCTCACTTGGTCGATCGTCCTTTGTCGGTAGTGCGCTGCCCTGGCGGAACTGCGGGCCCTTGCTTTTATCAAAAACATCCGCCGGAAGGTTTATCGGAGGTAGTCGATCGAATTCCAATTCGCGAAAAAGATGAATTTGATACTTACGTTGTGGTGCGCAATATTGAAGGCGTGATTGCCTTGGTGCAATTTGGCGCCTTAGAACTGCATCCTTGGGGATCGAAAGACGACAACCTCGAACGGCCCGATCGAATCGTGTTTGATCTGGACCCCGATGTCTATCTGCCTTGGAAACGAGTTACCGAGGCCGCCGTGTTGCTGCGAGATCTACTCGCCGAATTAGGGCTGCGCAGTTTTGTGAAGACCACCGGAGGCAAAGGCTTGCACGTCGTCTTGCCGCTGGTGCGCAAGCATACTTGGCAGGAAGTCAAGCATTTTACGAAAACGGTGGCCGAAGCGATGGTAGCTTTGCAACCGGAGCGCTATGTCGCCAATATGTCAAAGGCTGCGCGGCAAGGGAAAATTTTTATCGATTACTTACGCAACGAACGCGGGGCGACCGCCGTGGCGCCTTATTCCACTCGCGCTAGGAAAGGCGCTCCTGTTTCCACACCGATTGATTGGGAAGAGCTGGCCGATCTTTCCCGCGCGGATGTTTTCAATGTACGATCGGTGCTTACTCGATTGCGTAAATTGCGGCGAGATCCTTGGGCGGAAATTACCGGCTTGCGGCAAGGCATTACGGCAAGTGCCCGCAAAAAGCTCGGTATTCGTTAGTGACCTCGATGAAGCTCAGCTAAATCGAGCGTTTCAGAGTGAGTAATATTTGCTTTCAAAACATTTTGCATTTGCTCGAGTGCCGCACAGTTCAGTTCTTGGGTATTCGAGGCCACGCAGTCGCAGGGAACAAACAAACGAAGATCGCGCATGTAAGCGTCGTTGGCCGTAAACAATACGCAGATATTGGCAGCAACGCCGGTTAGAATTACGGTAGTCACACCCAAATGCCGCAGCAAAATGTCGAGCGCCGTCGAATAAAATCCCGAATGTCTGGGCTTAAGGAGAAAATAATCGTCGGCATCGGGCACAAGCAATTCAACCATCGGCTGGCCACGTACGCCGTCTTCCAAACAATGTTTCACTTGGGCATTAAAGTTCGACTGCCAGCGGCCGAAGTTATCGTTGGCGTAAATTGCCGGAATTCGTTCTTGCCGCGCACGCACTTTTAAAGCATGAATTTGCCGCGCCATCGGCAACCCGTGTTCGAGCAATTGATCTCCTTCCGGAAAATCAAGATCGTTAATCACATCGATCAACAGCAAAGCCACGCGCGCTTTCTCTGGTACCGTGCCGTGAATCGAAGGATTTCGCATCTGCATCGGCTGGATGGTCCTGCTGCCTAAACGATGAACACATGCCTTGAATGTGGTTTTAATCCACCCGATCTCTCGCTCCCACGACTCCTGCATGATCGGCACAATGAGCACAGCAGAAGATGCTGCCACCCGATTCAATACCATGACCGACGATTTTGCATTGGCAATGGTCGCAAGTCGGCGCCAAAGCATGAATCGCACATTCAAAACTGTCGAAAGTGTGCGATTGATTCTCAATCACTACTTCAAACGCTTTGTCGTAGTCGTTCCCACAAACTTCACATTGAGCCATGACATTTCTCCTACGCTTGTCAATTGCAAAAACTGAGTACGTAGGCAGAAACTTGGCAAATGCCAAGCCAGTCGTCGGATAAAAATCTTCTTTGTTAAATGTGGAGCTTGGCACGCCAATTGCTTCCCTCTGTTGCCCCTCAATCAATTCAGTGGCATTTAAGGAAAATTCACGGAAAAGATGTTAATGACAAATACCTTACCGACGACAAACGATCGGCAGCTTGAAAGCCGGGTGATGAGCTTTTTACAACGCCATCGACTGTTTTCCGCTCGGCAATTAACAGTTCGATCGAGCCAAGGCCTCGTCACTCTAAGCGGCGAAGTTCCTTCTTTTTATCTCAGGCAGCTTTGTGTGGAATGCAGCAAAAGAGTGGCAGGTGTGGTCCGCGTCGTCGACCGAATTCGCGTTTGTGCCTGATTTTTCAAAGCATCATGTGGTCGCAGTGAAACCGGGTCGACTATTTTGCGACCAGCGATACTAGTCGTGTTTCATAATCGGCAACCAACCAGCGTTTGCCTTTCGGTATTACACGATGGCCTTCGGACTGTAGCAGTTTGCGCAGCTTAGCAACTCCGCCCGGATACTTGGGGTTTAGTTCGCCGCCGGATTTTAGCGTTCGCCAATAGGGAGTGATCTTTTTCTTGCCCGCAGCAGCGGCTTCCTCGGCGGCGTGGGCTGCAATCCAGGCAAAAATGCCGGTGGTAATCGGGCAAGCGATATCGGCGCGGTGCTTTTTTGCGAGCGCCGTTCGCAATTCATTAATTGTAACGAGCTTGCCTTTCGGCACGCGCTTCATCAGTGCATCAACTTCCCGTGGCGCAGGGATGACCATGATGCCTGTGCCCCAACGCTTGGTCATCTTGCCTTCGATTTTGTCGACCTTGGGCAAGCCTTTGCTATCGGCAAGTTTTTCTTGCCATGATTTGCGATTTGGCATGATCACTTCGTTATGGATGGGACTGGATCTTAAAAAGACAAAGGCGCGGAACACAACTCTTGTGATTTCCGCGCCTCGTGGAATATTCTCTGTTTAAACGATAAAGATTCAGCAAATCAGCGGACCTGATTAAAAGGAGAGCGAAAGCAGTTAAGCTTTTTTCGCCATCATACCTTTAACGACGGAAACTAAAATCAGGACGACTGCTCCGCCTATGCCGCCGCTGGCCACTTGCTTTACAACCGTCCCAACATCGAGTCCGCCTTGCTGAGCATATCCCAGCATTTGTAACAAGAATCCGCCGATGCCGCCTCCCACGACGCCGGCAATTGAATTGCCGACTGGCCCTAAGCTTTTGTCTTTCATTGCTGCTCCGGCAGCGTTTCCGCCGACAGCACCGCTGACGAGCGTGATCAACCAACTAATGAGCTGGTCCATCGCAACCTCCAAAATACATAGATGTAGGATGAAGGGCTCCCCCACCGGTCAACCAATGGCCGATATAGCCCGCTGGCAGTGTAGCTTGCCGCTAAGTAATGTCAAACTTAATCCCGACACGAGACCCCACAGCGCTACTTTGCCGGCAGAAGTTCAATCATCCAGTCACCACCGAATTCCACATCGCTGGGTTCGATGCCAGGCAGGCCGCTTTTGGACTGTTTGCCACCGCTGCGCCAGCCAGCAGTGGGGTTAGAACTCGAATGGCATATTCCTTTTATAGAGACGAGTGAATCGTCAGTAACTGCAGCTGCGCAAGTGACCGCGAATCAGACGAACATTGTCGTTACGTGACAAAAGAACTGTCAATCATTTTTTGCCGCCGCTGAAACCGACTCTTTTCCTCCCAGGGGCACAAGATAATATGTTTGGCCGTTGATTTCTTTGGGAGTCCAGCTTTTCGGAATCATTCGCTGCTCAACTATCTGTGCTTTCGGCTCAGCCAGTTGCGCCATTTGAAGTTGCGGTTGCCTCTTCCACTGTTCAAGCTCCGCGACTTGCTGCTCCAGTACTTCGATTTTTTGCTGTAGTAACTCGATAGAAACTGCCGGTTGTTGCTCATCTTCAGCAGCAGACAAAAAATGAATGCCCAATCCGCCAATCAAAACGATTGCTGCAGCAACAAATAGATATCGTCGAACCATAAGAAGATCCTTTCCTAGAAAATCTAGATTCATTCGGGCAGATTTGGGGATACTTGCTGCGCACCGCAGCATTTACCATCGCGGAACGTGATCATGACATTTTTGCCAGCCTTTGTCTGAATCACATAATCACATTGATCGTCCTTCCGTTCGATGCTGATAGATTTGATGGATCGGAGTTTGGCAGTCTTCAGTAATTCTTCAAACTCCGCCTCGGTGGTATTCAATCCCATCGACCAGTGCAGTTCCGGTACTTCTCGCAGTTCATCCAATGCTGCAACATACACCGTGCATTGATCTACCGCGAAATCTTCCCAGAGGGGCGGATATGACCATACTCCTGGTTTAGACAACTCCAAACGAAATGTGCCCGTGACTACATAGCTGCCTGGTTTAGTGAATTGGAACCAATCGCTGAGTTCGACTTTTTTTGTAAATGTTTTTCCCGGCTCAAGTGTAATAAAACCGGCCAAGCCACCGTGGTTTGTTGGGTCGCCGATATCTGGCAATGGCCTTTCGCTCATGGTGGTCGGAATTGCCGTAAAACCAAACTGATTATTCCGCGGGCCACGATTCATACCGCCATCCATAAACGCCACCGCTTGATTACCGACGTTCTGAATGGTCATCGTTAGCGTTACCGGTTCTGTGGGCGCATATTCCTTTTTATCAGGCTTGAACGCTACTACTAACTTATGACCCGGATGTTTTCTTAGCGGAAGCTCCATGCCAAACTTTTTGGCAACCATCGCTGCATTCGTTTCGCCTTCAATCCAAGCAGCTAATTCAATTTTGTCTTCAGCCTTGCGATCTGGAT
>CAZIGP010000107.1:0-9819 GCA_964538425.1 uncultured Pirellulales bacterium
GGCAGAATCCTAGATAAAATTGTTGTCAACTCCCCCTTTCGCGAAGAATAATCTTTCGCTTGGCAGCCTCATGCCGGTTACTTATGCTTATAGAGAGGGGATGAGCACTGACATTCATCGTACTGTTATGGCTGAAGATTTTCGCAAGTTTGACGATCAGGGGTTTCCAATTCCCCCGAGATATGAAGATCTAAAGTTCCACGACGACGAGCCTGGCCCACGCCCCAAGGTCAGCATCCGAGCCAAGCGGTGGTTGTTGGTCATCTTAGTCGTGGTTGTCGTGGTGCCGGTAGTCTTTGGACCGAAGCTGTTGACGCTTGGACGAAGTTATGTCGCAGAATGGTTAGGCAGTCAAGCTTGGCAAAAGTATTCCGACGGCAATCTGACTGGGGCTTTGGTGGATTTCAATGAAGCCATTGAATGGGATCCTAATTCCAGAATTCTGTATTTACAGCGAGCGATTTGTCATGAAGAAATGAACGAGCTCGAGAGTAGCATTGTCGATTTGAACAAACACATCGAATTGTTCTTCAGCAGCAAAATGCGCCGACGGGAGCGGGCCGAGCGAATTCATGAGCTTGTTCAAAGCTACTCACAGCGAAGTTGGATTCATGTCCGGCTTGGACACAAAGAGGACGCCTTATCAGATGCCAATCTTGCGGTGGATTTAATGTCGAATGCGGTAACCTTGAATGCTCGCGCCTATGCTCGGGGCGTGCTAGGAGTCGAATTACAAGAGGGATTAATCGACGTCGAAACAGCCTTGCAGCAAGCGGGTGAAGAGCCCAGTTACCTCGACACACGAGGCTATCTATTGCACTTACTTGATCGCAACGACGAAGCGCTTCGCGATATGAACCAGGCACTGGCAGCGATCGAACAGCAAAAAAGTACCTATTTGCGAGCGCCAGTTCGTCGATTCAATCAGCGAGATTTTGAACGTCAGTTACAAGAAATCGATCAAAGCTTGGCCGTGATGTATCAACACCGCGGCTTGATTTATCAAAAATTGGGACGCGAGCAGGAAGCTGACAAAGATTTACGCAACGCCAAAGATCTTGGTTACGATCCCGCCAAGGGCGTGTTGTAGCCTCTGAGTTCAAGTGGTTGAACTCGCTGGAGAGTTCAGAAATCAGCGGCGACTGTGCGTTCTATTGCTAGTGCGCTGCAACCATAGCTGCTGTGCTTTCTTTTTCGACAGTGTCGAAATCCTCCACGGTCAACCCCGTGTGCCGGTAGACACGATTTCGTCCGGCTGCTTTTGCGCCGTAAAGCGCTGCGTCGGCGCGAGCTAGCAACGTTTGAGGATTGTCGCCTTCGCCTGCTTGTGCCACCCCGCAGCTTACCGTTAATGGCAATTGATCTTGAATCCGATTTCGTAAACGGTCGGCAAAAGCGGTAGCGCCGTCGATTGTGGTTTGTGGCATAACAATGACAAATTCTTCTCCACCATACCGAGCAACAATGTCGGTATCGCGGACATTTTCGTCCATCAGTCTTGATACGGCTTTCAACATTCGATCACCGTACAGGTGTCCTTGCTCGTCGTTGATTTGTTTGAAGTGATCAATGTCGAGCAGCAGAAGGCCGAAAGGTTGTTCATAGCGATGTAGCATGGCAAACATCGATTCCAGCGTTTCGTCCAAAGCTCGTCGATTGCTCACCCCAGTCAGAGGGTCGGTCCGCACTTCAGTGAAGGTCATCAAGTTATTCGACTGTTGGCGGATTTCATCGTAAGCAGTGGCCAACTGTGCGGCCAACTTTAACGTCGGCTTCAGCATATCTTCTGCTTCGCCGCATAGTTCTTGCCATGCGCCTTCCTGCTGATCCCCACTTAAAGTCGAAACTCGTTCTTTAAATTTCAATACGCTCGAATGATGTGTGGCAATGCCTCGGCGAACCGATTCGGCAATGCGTTCTAGCTCTTTAGCTACACATTGAGCTCGCTTAAGTTCTCTTCGTGCTTGTGCTTCGCCATCGACCCGTTGTTCTTCCCGCTTGCGACGTCCAACCAAATAACCAATCAACGCCACGGCAGCTAAGGCCACAGGCATCGGCAGATGAATCGCAGTCCAATCGAATTGACCAACAGGAATCATGGTGCTCTACCCTCTCTTTTCAACTCATAAACATTGCGGGAATCAAAATCAGTAGTTCGATCGAGAGCCAAATCCACGTAAGGCAAAAAAACCGATGATCACGGCAGCGATTAGTACGAGCAGCCATTCCTGCTTGTCTAAGCCGTTGAACCACCGCATTGCATGGTGATAAATTTCTCCCACGACTTTTTTCTCCGGCAAAATTTTGCCGTGTCGAAAACGGACTTAAGGTGTCGCCAGGTGCGAATGTTCTTCCCAAGCCCTTATGAAAGCTTAGGTTATGAACCGGCACCAAAAAGTCGGAAAAAACAAGGCGCACTTGCGAGCCGCCTAGAGCAGGATATAATTTCGCTCGGACTTCTTAGCCTTATAGTGTTGGGACGTTCCAAAGCGGCGAATTTGCTATAAGTGCTTATCGGAAAAGCGGTTCGGGGGTGTAGCTCAGTTGGTTTAGAGCGCCAGCCTGTCACGTTGGAGGTCGCGGGTTCAAGTCCCGTCACCCTCGCTTTTTCGTAAGTTTCGCCGAAATCAAAAGTTAGATTTACTGCCGACTCTCAGCAGTGCAGCCGTTACCCGAAGAAATAAACCCGTAGTTTACTGGTTTATTTGCCAACGTAACGGAAGTCGCACACGTCGCGTTTCTCAGGGAGTTCTTTCCCAAGTATTCAAACATTGCGTTATCCGCAGCCAGGTGCCACGACTGCTGGCCGTCGGCATATTGCCGGTTGAAGATGCTTGCCTCAGTATGCTGTCCAGTCCACGCAATGGCCTGGCGCGAGCCGATCAAGAATGAGTAGTCACCGTCCTGGCAGGATTCTAAAGGCGTCCCTCAATGAATATTCCATTGATTGGAGGCAACGTTTGATACCTCGAGAGTCGCTGCCTGATCGTCCCACGAGCGCCACAGTAAATGCTACCACCAGCGCAATGCTAGTTGCTGGAATAGCAATCTTGGCCAGGCGATGAGGCCATTTAGCAATGAACCACTGGTACCTGTTTGCTGCATAACGCAGCAAGAATAGTAAGCCAATGAACAATGCGGCGATGAACAAGATGGTCATAGTCAAGTATAGGACATTAAATCAGGCAATTTTTGAGGTTTTAGGGGGTGTGTCTCGACGATCCACCGCAAATCTTGACGTTTTCCGGGCTGCATGTTTGGTACTACCCCTGCGCCAGGCGGGGTTTTATGATTTCGCGAATGGTATAATGCGAGGCATGATCCATTCCCCAAACCGCTCGCACATTCTTTCACTCATTGGGATCGTGCTGTACGTATCTGGGTTAATCGCCAGCGCATTGGTCGAAGACCAAGCCAATGCCTATTTTTATGCAGACTTGGTAAGGAACGTCGGAGGAATCGCTCTATGTATTGGGGCGATTTCAACATTGCTTGCACCTGAGTTCCGCCGCGACGACTAATTTTTAACTCTCCGCCAAACTCTGGTGTCCAAAAGCAATCGATATAGCTACCTGTGTTGAGTTTCGACGGTTGGTACAGCACTGGGGTTAAGCTCGCGCCGGGAATTATCATTTTGTGCTTTTTGTTCACAATTCCAATCATGTTCTTTGGCGTTGTGTTCGTCCCTTATTGGTATTTTCAAGCCAAATTGAGTTGGGGAGGTGCTGAGTATTCGCGTGCAATTCTGCAAGCAGCAAGAGCTCTTCAAGCAAACACTGAAATGCACGGTCAGGAAAGCATCGGACTTCCAGGAATTGCCTGTCCCAAGCCGATTCGTGACTTAGATCCGTCTTACGTCTTTGTCAGCAGAGATAAAGTGCATATTGAGAAGGGAGGAGGGCATTTTCATTATGGGATCGATTGCTTTCGTGAAGGTATTCCTGGAGAAGGCAAGTCGAAAATTATTGAAGGACTATGGTTCGTATCTGAATAAGCTACAGAGCAATTCACCTTTTGCATTTGTCGCGTTTCTGTCGTCACATCTTGAGCGTTGAGGGAGGAGGAAGATCGCAACACAGGCAAAGGGTTGCAAGCCCTCCAATTAGCCGTAGAATTCATTAATTCTGCGGGGAAAATGGCAATTTGGGCGATAAGCAGAATACGCCTATCACGTTGGAGGTCGCGGGTTCAAGTCCCGTCACCCTCGGTTGTCTCAGCATCGGATCTATCTCGATAACGCCGCCACCAGTTGGCCTAAACCGGAATCGGTTTATGTGGCAGGCGATCGTTATTTGCGCCACGTGGGTGCCGCAGCAGGGCGCGGTGTTTACCAACAAGCCACAGAGGCAGGGCGAATTATTGACCAAACGCGTCAGGCCATCGCAAGATTTCTTGGCGCAGCCGATTCAAATCACATCGTTTTCACGGCGAATGGTAGTGATTCGCTAAATCTTGCCATTCATGGATTACTACGGCCTGGCGATCACGTAATTAGCACCGCTGCGGAACACAATTCTGTATTACGCCCTTTGCGAAATTGTCAGGACAAACTTGGCGTAGATGTTTCTTATGTATCATGCGATTCTTCAGGGCAGATTGATCCTGACGATATTCTTGCTGAATTACGACCAAAGACACGTTTGGTGGCAATGCTTCATGCGTCGAATGTAACTGGAGTCATTCAGCCGGTCTCGGAAGTAGGCCAAATTTGCCGCCAGCATGGTGTTTTCTTTTTACTCGACGCAGCACAATCGCTTGGCCATTTGCCAATCAACGTGAATGAAATTCACGCCGATCTATTGGCGGCCTCTGGCCACAAAGGATTGCTTGGCCCTCTAGGCACAGGGTTGCTTTATCTTCGGCAAGGCATAGAAGATCAACTTCATGCAATTCGCCAAGGAGGTACAGGCAGCAGTAGCGAAAGCGACTTGCAACCACAATCTTTGCCCGATAAATACGAAACGGGCAACTTAAATGTTGCAGCAATTGCTGGGCTAGCCGCCGGCATTCAATGGCTTGAACAGCAAACCATTCCCAAGATTCGCGAGCATGAATTAGCACTTACTCAGCAATTGCGAGCAGGATTACGCCAAATCCAGTCGGTCACCGTTCATGGACCGGAGGCAAGCAATGCCAGCGTGGGCGTTGTCAGCATCTCGATCGAGGGTTATGATCCGCAAGAAGCGGCGGCAGCGCTGGATTCGGCTTTCCATGTTCAAGTACGAGCCGGATTGCACTGCGCTCCACGAATTCACCAAGCAATCGGCACTTTTGATCGCGGGGGTACCGTGCGTTTCAGCATTGGCCCTTTCAACACCACAGATGACATTGAAATCGCGGTGCAGGCTGTCCGAGAAATCACCTAATTAAGCATGGCAAAAGTTCCCTGGTACAACGATGGTTTGCGTTTTGAATGCACTCAGTGCGGCGATTGCTGCACAGGAGCTCCTGGATATGTTTGGGTTACAAACGATGAAATTGCGCTACTAGCCAAGCACTTAGCAATGCCGTTGGAGGACTTCGAACGGCAATACGTTCGTAAGGTCGGTGTCCGCAAGAGCTTAATTGAATACGGAAATGGTGATTGCGTGTTTTTTGATGGCAAAATACGTAAATGCACCGTCTACGAGGCCCGACCAAAGCAGTGTCGCACCTGGCCTTTTTGGGATTCAAACATTCGCTCGCCCGCTGCATGGCAGCAAACTTGCGAAGTCTGCCCGGGTAGCGGACGCGGCAAGCTATATACGGTCGAGGAAATCGTCGCACAATCTTCCCTCGTGCGAGTCTAATTTTGCTGATTTTGCTGATTAGATAAAGTTTTTCGTTAAGGCCGCCGATAACGATGTGCAGCGACAATGTAGAGTGCGCGGATGCCCTAATGATTCGCGTCACTTCTGCGGGTGCCTTAAGCTCTCAAAATGGTCGTTAGTTATTGTCCAGCAATAACTTATGTCATGTTGAGGTCGATCGGCAGCCAACTTGTCGTCCTAAGTTCTTTGGCAATTAGAAGTTATTCGTTTTGAATCGAGCAAAGGCTCGAGGATCAAGCGGCCTTTAAATACGGCAAATTAGGCTGAGCAGAATCGTGGGTTATGTCAATTTGAGTTGACATTAATACTTACGCCACCTACACTTGGAGCGAGATTGATTACAGAGGGCAGCTCGCAAATTGCGACTGCGATTACTCGGTCCGTTCCTAGTGAGGGAGACCCGTTGTCGTGACTAAGAAAGAGATCGTAAAAACTATCTCTGATGAAATCGGGCTGACACAGCTCCGAACCAAGGAGATCGTGCAGAAAACGTTTGATGCCATTGTTGAGGCTCTTGTGGCAGAACGCCGCATCGAGCTACGAAACTTTGGAGTCTTTGAGGTTAAACAGCGTGCGGCACGCAAGGCTCGCAACCCTCGAACCGGTGCGAAAGTCTTTGTGCCAGAAAAGTTTGTGGTCACTTTTAAGCCGGGCAAAGAGATGGAAGAAAAGGTCCGCCAGCTAGAACGAGAAGCTGCCCAACGGGCTGCCCAACAGACGGCCGGTGATTCTGGCAGCCAGCCAGTCGCCCAAAGTGCTGGCATTTCTTCTAGTTACGGTGCGGCAACAGGAACCGGACAGTAGCCGCTAGCAAAGAAATTTGCTCTCGGCGCAGAAGTCATAAATCAGTACTTTACGAGCCTTAACCGCTGCCCCAGACTCATCTTTCGGTGGCGGAAAGTCGCTTCGACGAATCACTTCGGTTAGAAAAACAAATACACAAGTCGGTGGACGAAATGCCGTTCGGCAATGCGTCGTCCGACAAAACTGCATCTGCGACGCCACATGGAAGTGGTTGAGCAATTCAGGGAGGAATGGGATGCGTAAGATCATTCTTGCAGCCGTTACCGGATTAATGTTGAGCACCTCCGTGGGCTGCCTCATTCCGCTCTACAGCGCCGATCCTTCTCGACGAGTTCAACAATTGCTGTTTACCTCTGAAGATTTACGCCACGTTCTCGATGAATGGGAACGCGTCTGGTTCCTCGACCAACCTTCGCACATGAACCCTTACCGTACCCACGGCGGTATTCTGTAAGCTGTTCTACTGCGTCGTCTAAATTGCTTGCTTATTTCTAGTTGTATCTTTGGCGTACAACACGCCCCTCGGTCTGTCTTCGCCTGGAATGCAAGACGCACACCGGATACGTGCCTTCCCCCCAATTCGTCTTGGCACATCGTAGGCCGTTTGTTAGGCTTTGCCCCTCTTGAAAGTTAATCGTTGTTTACTGCGAATGGATCGCGGTCCGGCAACGCCTGTAAGAAATCCAAAGGCCGACATGGAAGGAGGCCCAAGATGCCTACTCATCTCAAGCTCGTTTCCAAAACTCACATTCGCTGGATGATTCGTCGCGATATGGCGGACGTATTGGCGATTGAAAATGAAGGCTTTGAGTTTCCTTGGTGCGAAGACGACTTTTTGCGCTGTCTGAGGCAACGGAATTGCATTGGCATGGTTGCTGAACAAGACGATCGTGTTGCAGGTTTCATGATTTACGAATTGCATAAATCACGATTACATATTTTGAATTTTGCAGTAGGTGCGCAGTTTCGTCGTACTGGCGTTGCTATGCAAATGATTAATAAATTAATTGGAAAGCTTTCGACACAACGACGAAGTCGCATTCTTTTGGAAGTCCGCGAAACTAATCTTGCTGCTCAATTGTTTTTCCGTTCTGCAGGGTTTAGAGCAGTCAGCGTGTTACGATCTTTCTACGAAGATACCCCTGAAGATGCTTACTTAATGCAGTACCGCTACCGAGGCGACGAGGCTGCGGCAATCTTGCCAGAGCAAACGTTAACACGCATGGCAGGATAGGCTACTAAATGTTGCTTGAAGCTTCGCGGCTTCAGCCACCGTTCTGCGATCTAGTCACAAGGCGATAATTTCCGCCGATAGCTGTGTTAAATCGACAATCGCAATCGTATGTCGATGGGCGCGATGTAAAGCTCCGGGGTTGAGAACGAGTGTCGTGCCAATTTGCTCACACCTTGTGAGATGGGTATGGCCGTGGCAGACAAGTTGATGCTTGCCTTCTGCAATGACCTGGCGTAATTTTTTTTCGTCATCCCCGTGCAACAAGGCAATTTTTACGCTGTTTAATTCGAAGGAGCCAAAGCGGCCATGACACGTTTGGCCGGCTTCTTCGATTACATGCTTCAGCTCTTGGTCGTAATCGACATTGCCAAATACGAAATGCGTCGGCCAGGCTGCCAGCAAAGGCACAATTCCGGGTGATCCAATATCACCGCAGTGCAGCACGGCATCGACATCGAAGCTTTCCAGCATTTGCGCAGCGGTACGTGCAGTTTCGACACGACCGTGGGTATCGCTAATCACACCGAGCAGCATTTTACAGATCGCCAAAATCTCTGCGATTTAATCGATAAAGTCAAAATGCCCCATCGCTTGAATCAAGCGGTATGATTATAGTGTCGCTCTTCCGGCGTAGCCACAAGACAGCCTGAAATTACCCTCTCTTTCCATGAATTTTTTCATTCCCGCCTTCCTCTTGGCTGTCTTGGTAATTGCGATTGGGGTATTTGTGATTTGGTGGCGTCGTTCTCCGTTGACCCTCAAAGAAACACTGCTTTGGTCGGTTAATTACCTTCTCGCACGACTGATTTGGCGAACTCGCATTGAAGGCGAGTTGCCTGTGCAACCTGACAAAGGCGCCGTGATTGTGGCCAATCACCGTAGCTCGGTCGATCCCGCATTTATTCAGATTTGTGTCCGCCGTGTTGTGTATTGGATGGTTGCACGCGAGTATTGTGAAGCACCATTCCTTCGCGCGTTACTAAGAGCGCTTCAAGTGATTCCTGTAGGGCGAGGTGGCATCGACACGGCAGCCACAAAGCAAGCTATCCGATTGGCACGCGAGGGTGGACTGGTGGGAATGTTTCCCGAAGGAAGAATTAACCTGACGACGGATCAATTGTTGCTGCCAGGCAGGCCGGGGGCAGCATTGGTTGCCCTACGGGCTCAAGTTCCAATCATTCCCATGTTTATTTTTGATGCTCCTTATAACGGCACCCCTCTAAGCCCGCTTTTCATGCGATCAAAGGTGCGCGTGAAAATTGGTTCGCCGATAGATTTATCTCCATATTTTGGCCGTGAAAAAGAAGAAGGCGTGTTGCAAGAAATCACTGAACGAGCCATGCGCGAAATGGCGATTCTTGCCGGTCACGCCGATTTCCAGCCTCAGTTAGCGGGAGCTCGCTGGAAATCCGCAGAAGCTGAACTGCAAGCCAACGGCGGCTGCGAAAACAACGGACAGGCAAACTTGCCAAATTCGCAATCTTCTCAGCCAGTTTGATTTTTTGACAAGGTGGCATCCCGCTTGCGCAATGCCTACAATGTCATCGTCCTAATTCATTCCAGCACTTACGAGAGGATTTAAAACGATGCCGTCATTTATCAAGCTTGCACTGGGAACAATTGGTTGTTTGACATTCACGACTTTAGCGGCGGTAAATGCAGCGGATACAAATTCATCACTCAACAACAAATTTGTGCCACTGTTCAACGGCAAAAATCTCGACGGCTGGCAAGGGGATTTGGAGCTGTGGAAAGTTGCTGACGGCGTCATTGTTGGTTCGACCGACAACAAAGAAATTAAACGCAACTCATTCTTATCAACAACGAAATCGTACAAAAATTTCGTACTGAAAGTTAAATTCAAATTGCGCAATCACAACAGTGGCATTCAATTTCGAAGCAAGCAGCATCCAGATCATGTTGTCAAAGGCTATCAAGCAGACATTGCACAGGATCGGTACATGGGCATTT
>CAZIGP010000108.1:0-9812 GCA_964538425.1 uncultured Pirellulales bacterium
CTGATTTGGTGTGTGCTGCGCATTGCCTTCGCAATGGGCTGGACACCGCTGGCAGAGAAATAGTGCTACACATGCATAAGTGCTGCTTTTGATTTCTTTCGCGCCGCCAGCGGATGATTGGAAAGAGGCCGGTGATCTTCGAGGCCAGTAACCACTAATTCACGGCCTTCGGCGTTGAAATCGCCTTCCAACTCGTGCAGCTTTTCCATCACGGTATGGTCGACATATCGGGTATTGGACATGTCGAGCACAACTTTGTGGGCTGGCTTGAGAGCATCGAGTTGTTTCTTAAATAAAATCCAGTTACTAAATACGGCCGCTTTGTGAACGGTTACTTCAAAAGAGTCATCATCACGTTCGTCAACGACCAAACTAGGCTTGAACAGCGAACTAATGGGCACGCCGTTAAGAATATGAAGTGCGAACTTAAGAGCAATGCCAATCGCAATACCAATGAGTAAGTCTGTCGCCAACACGGCGATAATTGTCGTGGCAAAAATTAAGAACTGTTCTTTTCCGACTTTGTAAACCAACAAAAATTCTTTCGGTGAAGCGAGACGAAAGCCGGTGTAAATTAGCATCGCCGCTAAAGCAGCCAGTGGAATGCGATGCACGAGCGCGGGCAATAAGGCCACAAACCCCAACAAGCAAATGCTGTGAAAAAGGTTGGCCAATTTGGTGCGTGCGCCATTGTCAATGTTAGCCCGGCTGCGCACGATTTCTGAAATCATGGGCAGGCCGCCCACCAATGCGGCCAACGTGTTGCCGATGCCTATTGCCAGATTGTCGCGATCGAGAGTGGTCTTGCGACGCCATGGATCGATGAGATCGACGGCTTTGGCGCTGAGCATCGATTCCAACGTTCCAATCAAGGCAAACATTGCTACCCATTTCCAAGCCACCGGATTGCGCAAGGCACTAAAATCGGGCGTCGTAATTTCCGAAAACATGCTAAAAGGCGTTGGCTTGACGTTCACCAGGAACTTTGGTCCGACAGAATACGTCGCTTGATTCATGGTATAGGTATGCTCATGATCCAAATCGAAATACAAAGCCATCGGAACGGAAACTAAAATCACGATCAATTGCGCCGGAATCATTCTGAAGAATTTGTTTTTCACTCGCGATTTGATTAGCGGCAAGCCAAACAGAACGATCAAACTAATAATCCCGATCGCAGCAATTTCGGGATTCATATCGACGATGTTTTGAGGAATATGCGCCAATAATTCCAGCGGCTCGCCTTTGTTCGAAAGTCCCATCGCAATGGGAAATTGCTTTGAAATAATGATCACGCCAATGGCAGCTAACATGCCATGAACGGCGGATGTGGGGAAAAATTCCCCCAAAATGCCTGTGCGAAACACAGCAAAGAGAATCTGGAGCACGCCGGCCGCCACACCAACGGCTAAAGCCATTCGGTAGGCCGCCGTGTCTGCCGCGGGATCATTGCCGCCGGTGTAACCGAATTCTGTCACCGCGCCGATGACAATGACAATCAGCCCTGCTGCGGGACCTTTAATAGTTAATGATGAATTACTAACGCAGAAACCGACGATTCCGCCAATGATCGCCGTAAATACACCCGCGATGGCTGGATAACCTGACGCTAACGAGATAGCAAGACACAAAGGCAGAGCGATGAGAAATACCAAAAAGCCCGACAGCATGTCTTTCTGCCAGCTATCGTGAAATGTTGGTAGCGAGCCAATGGAATCGCCGCCCGGGACATTCATATTCCACCACCTCGAGAGAACCTTTCGTGGCGCATTCAAAAACTGCTTGTGATTCAGCCAGAGACAAACCTAGATTCCATGGCAATTAGCAAACACTGGGCCAATGCTCTTCTCTTTAAGCTATAAACGGAATCAGCAAAGTTGCCTACGCATTCATGCTGACAAATTCGTAAGCCACGACAAACAATTACAAAATCGTAATCTTGATGCTGGTCTTCGCTGTAATTTTGCTCTGTTGTTGCGCGCGAAGTAAGCAATTTGATTTAAAAAATCGATGCAAGTTTGACGGCAGGCTTACTCATAACCTGCTTAACATGAACATTTTGTAATCATGCAGACCTTGTTCATATCTCGAGGAGTAACTCAGATATCAAGAATGGCACAAATCCTGCCTTAGTCGGCGATGTCTGCAAGAGGCGCGATTGAATTTATTCAATTGTTAATGCAGATATTGCTCAGCCGACCCCCTCGCCAACGACAACATTCGTTTCATGATGGAATAACTTCGTGCATTCTGCTGTGACGCTTGAATCGACGAACTCTTCTAGAGCTGGCCAAAGCTCTCGACTTGATCGTCTTCGGCAAATTGTCGAGCATGCGTCGCATCTATTGCCTGCCCAAGGCCCGATCACGGTCTTTATTCATCACAATACATTGCATGCTTTTGAAGAGCAGCGGTTCCATGAGGCCGTAGCTCATGGCTCCAAAGTTTTCGGATGCCATGCATACCTTTCAGAAGATCGCTACCGCGAAGAACTCGCCAAAGGGCGAATTCGCGACGATGATCTAGTAGCTATCCTGCGCCATGATTTAGGACCGCATGCCGACGAAGCTGTGCTGCCAGGATGTCAACGTATCGATTTAAGGCTGGCAATGCTTCGGCATCCGCTGCGCGTAGCGCCTTCAGCCGAACTACGCTGGTTTATTGCAGAGTTGGATGCGCTTCGGCAATATCGAACCGATGCACTGCCAACTGTTCGTCAACGGTTTCTCGATGAAACGCGGCATTGGGTAATGCGTGATCTGCGAACGGCCGCAGATGCACGTTTAGCAGCGCAGCTTAAGCCAGACGATCCTGTTTTGGCTTTGTTAGAGCAATTTAACGTCGAATCAATCGATCGCTGGAGCACTGCAACTTGGGAAGCATTTTCATTGCAGGCCTTATGGCGAGTTGCTCGGCAAGGAGTCCATGAGGTGGCGTCTCACCCTGGAGCTGCGACGCTTAGCTTCCGGGCACGAGATTGGTTGCTGACAGCGACTGGTGAAGATATGGATTTGGCAGTTGCGGATGTCATGGTTCGATATTGTGCTGCCTTTCTCGATCAAGGCTTTGCCACCTGTCCTTTACCACTGCGCGAGCGCGGATTCTTTTCAGCTTTTTGCGCTTTATATGGTCAGGCGGTTACTCCGCCTGATTCCTGGCGACAAAATTTGGCTTATGAACTTCAGCGCATCCAAGATATGCAAGCGACGCCTCTCGATTGCATCTTAGAATCACTTGAAGAGCTGGGCATTGCGGAAAACGATTGGGAACAGTTCGTTTCGCAGACGTTTTTGGCGCTGCGTGGTTGGGGTGGCATGGTACGGCAGATGGAGCTTCGAGCCGATTCCGTGGTGCTTCCTGCACCGCAAGGGAGCTTACTCGAATTTCTTGCTGTGAGATTGCTGTTAGATCGATTGGCCTGGCAGCACTTGGCAAAAAAATCGTTGGGGTTCTCCGGGCCGTTATCAAAATTACGACAATTTATTCGCCCTCCCGCTCAGCCCAGCGATTCAATGGGAATCGATCAGCGAGCCTTCGTCGTTTTTCAGCTCGCTCAATTATTAGGATGGTTACCATCCACATTACACGGATTAAGCAGCGAACAATGGACATCGCTCATTGGAGAAATTGAGGCTTTTCCAGTAATCGAACGTCAGCGAGTGTTACATCTTGGATTCGAACGGCGTTACCGACACCAGACGCTCGACGGCATTCAAATCGCCACAAAATATAATGCAAATAAAACGCTGCAGCCCGAATTTCAAGTTGTCTGTTGTATTGATGAGCGCGAGGAGTCTTTTCGGCGGCATTTAGAAGAAGTGGCGCCACAGGTAGAAACCTTTGGCGCGGCAGGCTTTTTTAATGTAGCAATGTATTATCGTGGCGCGGCCGACGCAAATTTTGTTCCGTTATGTCCAATCATCGTTCGTCCACAAGTTTGGGTGCAAGAAGACGTAGCTTATTCGATGGCTAGCGTGCACCGCCGACGCGCAAAAACTCGTAAGGCACTTGGGACTGCGTCGCATCGATTTCATGTAGGCAGCCGAACCTTCATGGGCGGTTTATTAACCGCTGCATTTGGTGTGCTGGCCTCCATTCCACTTGTGGCACGAATTTTGTTTCCGCGATTGACAGCGCAAGTTCGCAGCGCATTTGCTGGTTTTGTTCAACCACCTGCCGTCACTCAGCTTCAGCTTGAACGAATATCGGCAACTCCTGGGCAAGAAAACGGCCATGTTGGACTTTCGCTGCAGGAAATGACGACTGCCGGCGAACGATTTTTACGGGATATTGGATTGACCAAGCGGTTCTCGCGATTGGTCGTCGTGTTAGGGCATGGCTCCAGCAGTTTGAACAATCCACACAATTCAGCTTACAACTGTGGAGCATGCGGTGGCGGGGCTGGCGGTCCTAATGCGCGTGCTATTGCCAGGATTTTAAACGATCCGCGTGTGCGATTTTACTTGCGCGAAAAAGGGCTGCAAATTCCCGACAGCACGGTATTTGTAGGCGGATTTCATAACACATGCAACGATTCGGTGACCTATTTCGACCTCGATAGATTTCCCACGGCGCGGATTCATGAATTTGAAGAAACCAGCGTATTGATCGACAAAGCTTGTAACCGCAATGCGCACGAGCGCTGCCGTCGATTTCAGTCGGCGCCTCTCGATATGTCGTTTGAAGAAGCGCGCCGGCATGTTGAAGAACGATCCGAAGATCTTGCTCAAACTCGGCCTGAATGCGGCCATGCTACGAATGCTGTCTGTTATGTTGGTCGACGTTCTCGAGTTCGCAGCCTGTATATGGATCGAAGAACGTTTTTAGTGTCTTACGATCCAACGCAAGATACAGCCGAAGCCGAAATTTTGCTGCGATTGTTACAAGCCGCCGTGCCGGTTTGTGCAGGTATTAACCTCGAATACTATTTTTCGTACGTCGATCCAACGGGTTGGGGCTGCGGCACGAAATTGCCACATAATGTCACATCACTGCTAGGCGTAATGGACGGCGCTGCCAGCGACTTACGCACCGGGCTGCCTTGGCAAATGGTCGAGATTCATGAGCCGGTTCGATTACTATTCGTGGTGGAAACGACGCCAGAGATAATGCTCGACATCATGGATCGCAACGAAACGATCGGTCGCCTTTGTCGCAATGAGTGGGTGCAGATTGCCACACTTAATCCTCTGGATTCGACGGTTCATGTTTTTGTCAACGAGCGATTTGAATTGTATCACGGAGAAGTTTCAGAGCTTCCGCAGGTCAGTTCCTCTACGCAATGGTATCGTGGCTGGCGAGATCATTTAGGATATGCGCTGGTTAATACTTAAGAAATACGAATCGTTGAATTAGTAAGAACTCTGCTGTGCTTAAAAGTTGTCACGGCTTTGCAAGTTTTGCCCAAAATTATTAACCACTAAAGTTCGCCGATTGGAGTATCCACGTTGGATGTGATTTTCAGATTGTTGGCAGTTACTATTATTTCGACACCAGCGTTATTAGTTGCCGTGGTGGGACTATGCTTGTTAGTTGAGCGGCCACTCAATGAGCGAACAACTTCAAGGCTTGTCGGCTGGATGCTGGGCCTCGGTTTAATGGCAGCTTTGGCTTTTGGCAGCATGATGCTAATTGCAGGCACCGCGCATGTGACGGTTGAGCTCGGAAATTGGATCGTTGTACCCGAGTACCAGTTTTCAGTGAAGTTGTTGTTTGATTGGCTGTCGGTGCCATTCTTGATCTTATCGCTCATGCTGTGTGGCGTTATTGGTCGTTTCGCGCGGCAATACATGCATCGTGAACCAGGATTTAATCGTTTTTTTGTGCTCTTTGCGATTTTTGCTCTGGGAATGACACTTACTTCGTTAGCCGGAACGATCGAAACATTGTTTACTGGCTGGGAATTAGTGGGATTATCATCAGCATTGCTGGTCGCTTTCTTTCAAGAACGTTCGTCGCCCGTTCGCAATGGTTTACGGGTCTGGTCTGTGTATCGCATTTCTGATGCTGCGCTATTGATTGCAGCCGTATCGCTGCATGGTATGAAAGGCCACGGCGATTTCGATGCAATTTTTGGTGCTGGAGCATGGCCAGGTGGCAATGCCGGCCTTTCGGGTTCACAAGCCTTCGTGGTGGGGTTGCTGCTTGCTGTGGCCGCTGCAGGGAAGTCGGCGCTCATCCCATTTTCGGGCTGGTTACCGCGAGCAATGGAAGGTCCTACGCCTTCAAGTGCCGTGTTCTACGGCGCACTTTCGGTGCACTTGGGCGCATTTTTGTTGTTGAGGGCAGGCCCCATCATTTCGCTCTCTGTTCCTCTTTGTGTAATTCTGGTGATTTGGGGATTAGCAACCGCAGCTTTGGCTGCAATGGCTACTCGCGTTCAAAGCGACATTAAGAGTGCATTATCTTTTGCATCGCTTACACAAGTCGGTTTAATTGTGGCAGAAATCGGTTTTGGATTGCGATGGATTCCGTTGATTCACTTAATTGGTCATGGCTGTTTGCGAACTCTGCAATTCGTTCGTGCTCCCACATTGTTGCAAGATTATCGAACCATGGAAAACGCCATCGGTAATCGTCTACCGCATACCATCAACGTCCGACGCAGTTTTTTACCACAGCGCTGGCAAGCTTGGTTTTATCGCTTGGCGTTAGAACGTGGTTACTTGGATGGTTTCCTCAACGAGTACATAGCCAGGCCTTTTTTAGCGACGTTCCGTTGGTTTGATTCTTGGGAACGGAAATGGACCGATTTTTTGTCGCGACGGCCATCGCGTGAATCTGATCAAGTCAAGTTGCGCAGCGATCTTGTGGAGGAACTCGTATGACGGCGCTGCATCTGCCATGGATTGAGGCCTCTGTATTTGTGCTTCTGGGTGGCGCGGTATGGATTGTGCGTCAGCGAACTGCCGATGCAAAATCCTTTCTTTGCTTGTGTATTTCCGCCGTTGCTTTTGCACTGATGGCTGCTGCTTGGATTGATTATGCCGTGCTGTCGGTCCCAGTTGCGCAAGGCCCGATGGCCATGTGGATTGGTGCAGATGCTTGCATAATCGATTCTTTGAGCGCCCCGCTACTGCCACTAGCGGCTCTTTTGTATTTGTTGACATTCGCAGGAACATTGCGCACAAAAATTAGGCGATTTTCGTTTTCCGGCGCTTTGGTTTCGGAAGCAATTTTATTAGGAATTTTTAGTTGTCGAACCAGTTGGATATTGGTGGGCTTGCTCATTGTTCGTGTGATTCCGCCGTATTTGGAGCTGAAAAGTCGAGAACGACCGACAGGCGTGTACATTTTTCACATGGCTGCCTTTGCCGCACTGCTTGTTGCGGGCTACGCGCTGGTGAATGGTCAGGATCATTTGCCTGTTAGTGGATGGGTCGTCGCGCCTTTAATGATTGCGGTGTTGATTCGCGGAGGGATTGCGCCTTTTCATTGTTGGGCGGCAGATTTATTTGAACATGCTTCGTTTGGCACAGCATTGTTGTTTCTGACACCGATGGTTGGCGCTTATTCGGCAGCGCGATTTATTCTGCCCGTTGCTTCCGACGATGCTTTGCATTTTGTCGGCTTAATTTCATTGGCTTCGGCATTTTACATGGCAGGGATGGCAGTCATTCAACAAGAAGTACGCCGATTTTTTTGTTATTTGCTGCTTAGTCATTCAGCGCTGGTATTTGTAGGGCTGGAAAGTACTTCGGTTATTTGTTTAACAGGTGGGTTATGTGTGTGGCTATCGATTAGTTTGGCACTCGGCGGTTTAGGGTTAACGCTACGCGCGCTGGAAGCCCGCCATGGCCGCCTGTCACTCGTTCGATTTCAAGGCTTATACGATCACACGCCCGCCTTGGCCGTTTGTTTTTTATTAACAGGACTTGCCAGCGTAGGGTTTCCTTGCACTTTTGGTTTTATTGGAACAGAGATGTTAGTTGATGGCGCGGCGCACGCTTACCCGTATCTGGTCGGCGTGGTCGTGGTGATTGCCGCGGCACTGAATGGCATTGCCGTGGTACAGGCCTACTTCAAGATTTTCACAGGCTCACGGCATATCTCCACGGTTCCCCTGGGGATTGGCATTCGCGAGCGCTGGGCGGTGCTCGCTTTGGCCGCACTAATTTTCGCTGGCGGTTTATTTCCGCAATCTGGAGTCGCCTCACGCTATCGTGCAGCAGAAGAATTGCTGCAGGCTCGGCCGACTCCGCTGGCTCATAATCAAGAAAAGCCGCTTGCCATTAGAGATTGATATCCTGTGCAACGGAGCATTTAGCCAATCGTTTTCATTTGGCCTACTAGACGACGTTCTTTGATATAGTTCCAGACGGCAATATCAACAACTTTCATCGTGTAATAAAAAATTGACAACACGACGAAGTAGATGGCGATGATTGCCAGTGCAAACTCGTCTCGGAAAATAGTCTCAATAAAGTGGTTTGCGACTTCCTGCGGTTTGCCAAAAATATCCCAGCTATTCAGTCGGATATATCTACCCCAATAAACCCCAATCGAGCACAAGGCATTCATGAGAATTTCGGCACCAAAGATCCATGACTTTCGCCCTATCCATGTTAGGTACCGATTCATTCGTAGCAGTGAAATGACATGGCATTGAAAACCAATGAACATGAAGATCGCATATTTTGGAATGACGAAATAAACGATGCTCCAAGTCGGCAATAACGGTTGAGCTCGCACTTCCTCGACAAAATGAATGATGTCTGTCAGGGTGTACGAGGCATTAGGTAAGAAAATTACAAACACAAAAAAAAGTGGCCACCATAGCCAGCCACGCCGTTCGGTCCGACGAAAAATCCACACCGAAAGAGCGAGTGGCACTAGCGCAAGAAACAAATTCCAGCCAATGTGGAAGTGTGGCCGCAGCGCGGTACGAACCCATTCGTAAATAGGATTCATTTCGCCTTAATTTTTTTCAGCGCTTCGGCGGCCGATTCTCGCACTTCGATCGAATCAGATTCCTTGGCGGCCTTTTCGAGTGCCGGCACCGCGATTGCCGCCGCAGGGCCAATATCTCCTAATGCGCTGGCCACTTCGACCTTAACCAAGTCTCGATCCGATTCTTCAAGGGCCTTAATCAACAAAGGCACGGCCAAAATCTTTAACGGTTGGTTGGTCGGCTCAATTCTCAAGAGGGCCCAGACGCTGGCCACCTTCAGGAATTTGTCGTCCGAGCTTTTCGCTGTATTTTGCAACGCAGATATCGCTTCTTTTGCCGCAGGGCCAATTTTGCCCAAGGCATAACAAGCAGAATATCGAACTCTAGGTTCAGAGTCTTGAAGTGCCTTGACGAGTGCCGGCACGGCAGCATTAGCATCGGCGCCGATATTTGCTAGTGCAAACTCAACCTCCTGTCGATGATTAGCATCAGGGTCTTTAAGCTCTTCGATCAGCACAGGCACGGTGGCTTTCGCCTTTGGTCCTAAACGGCGGATTACACCTACAGCAATCGATTGCGTATCGTTGTTTTGCAATCCAGTCGCCAGCCGCGGCGCAATCTTTTCATCCAGGGTGCTCAAAGCATCGATCACATTGCCGCGGACCACAGGATCTTTATCCTTCAACAATTCTGTGAATACAGGGACAACGATTTCAGGAGCTAATTTCAACTCGTGTAATCCACGTGCCGCTGCCGCGCGAACACGAGGATTCTCATCCTTGAGAGATTGAACGAGTAGTTTCACGGCCCGATCAACCGTTGGCTTATCCGTAGGATTGATTTTCGCCAGCGCCCAAGCCGAAATCATTCGCAAGAAACTGTCTTTATTGTCGAGTTGCTTTGTCAATTCTGGTGTGGCTTC
>CAZIGP010000109.1:0-3622 GCA_964538425.1 uncultured Pirellulales bacterium
GCGACAACTTAAACCGCTATCAAACTGGTCAGCCCTTAAGAAATTTGGTGGATAAACGGCTTGGTTTTCCTATTCGACAAGCGACAGGCGGGGGGCGGTAGTCGGCGCCGTTTTACTCCTGGGGACCGATGGAAGTTGTATCCATCCGTTTTGTTAAAAATTCTTGCCGAAATTTTTGATCGCGCCGACTTGTACGCCAAATCACAAAACAAAGCAGCACAAACAATATAGCGAACGCACCGGCGACAAGGATCGGCGTTTTCGAATCGGCTGGCTTTGGCCTGGAAAGCCATTCGACACCGGGTCCGATGATTAGCGGGCTGCGCTCGCCACGTCGGGAATGTAAGGCGGCTGCAGAAGTCGATCGGTAAGCCCACTGCTTAAAAAAGTATCCTGGTATACGCACTCGCTCTTTTAATTTATCCCCAGTAGGAAAACCCGGTGGTAACTGACGAACGCAAGCCGAAATGGGGTAGGTATCTACTTGCGTGGGAACCGATCGACGCCCCTCGGCCTGATCTTTTTCGGCAACTCCTGGTTTGAGCGGTCCCAAATTTAGTTCGTACTCCAAATCGATAAATACCGTGAGGTCGTAATATTGATCAAATCCCAGTCTTTCACTGACTTCACGATTGGCAATTTTTACTGGCACACAGCGATAAACTTGCCCTTCGAACGCCATTAAATCGTCAACGTACTTTTCTGGTCCTTCGGCAAAATAGAACCGCAACGATGGGTTTTGTTGTTTGAGCTTAGCCAATATCGCCGCCACGCGCGGATCATCCGACTTGGCAGGAATTACCGTCCAGCGCTCGCCACGAGTCGCTGCAAGTAATTCGTTCAAACCTACTCGGCCTACAGCCGCCAGAGTCTGGTAAAATGCCTCCGCCTCTTCTCCTAAAATAGAGCGATTCTGGGCGACATTTTCCAACAATCCCACATCCAAACCGAGATTGCCTAAATTCGTGGGTGGATGCCATGCAACACGTTTCGTCACGAAAATTAATTCTTGCGGCGCTTCGCTCTGCATCCTCGCCACTTTTAAAAAGGCCCCGTCAAAACTGACGTTTTCATCGATGGATTCGCCGAGCTTCCAGCCATCTGGTACGACTTTGGTAAACACTTCCGCGCGGCCTCCATCTTGAAGCTCGATTTCGCAGCGATAGAGCAGTGCGATATCAAATCGTTCGGCAAGTTTGGCCGGTGGTTCCACTCGAGTGACTCGTTTTAAACGACCCTCGAAATGAAACAACTCGCCACGACTTTCTTCAGGACTGCCGTTTAATTGCGAAGATAAAACATTTCGCTTGGTCCACTCGTGAATTTTTGCCGTAGGAAACTGCAATAATGCGTGGAGCGACTGCAACAATGGTTCGAATTCGTTCTCATCCAACAAACGACCATCATGAAATTTGCTGAATTGTTCGTCTGTCATCTCGAGCGCAGAAAACAATTGCCGAGAGTTTTCGATCGGCCCAAAATCATTGGCTTGAGTAGAAGCTTCGATCGAAGATTGTGGCTCGGCATCTTCGCCTGGCTGGGCAAATGAATTTTCGATGAAAATCACGCAAAACAGGCAGATTAAAATCAACAAGCCGATTGATAATCGTCGCATGTTTACCGCCTCTTGCCTGCCGATTACTACTGCCTCATTCTTTGCGAGCCAAACGTTCAAGCTCTTCCTGTACCGTCAATACATCCGCATCCTGCAATACTTCAACCGTATCTGCCGACATCGAGGCACGCTGCAAAATAGGCCGCCGTGTCGAGCGATTTAGTTGCCACATAACCACGGTTAATAAAATAATACCAAACACTGCGACGCCCATCAGCCACTGCAACCGTTGGCGAGATTCGCTCGCCGTCGCGGTTCGCTCGGCAGGCGAAGGGGCTTTCCAATCCACGGTTTTCGTAAGCACTGTTGGAGCCGTCATCCCACCACCTTTGGCTCCATAAGCAACTCGTTTGAAGAAAAATCCCGTCAGTTCTACCGGCTCATGAATTTTCATGCCGGTAGGAAACTCTTCGGGCAAATCGAGCGCATAGACAATGATCGGATTTGTCTGGCTGTCTTCGGTAAACAGCCACAACTCATAATTGTGCGTAAGTCCTGTATGATTTTTTGCGAGTGGCAATTGATGGGCTCGCCGTACCGTGCCGCGCAAATCTACCAGCTTCCCGCGATAGGCTTCTGGTTGCCGGAAAAGTTGCACGTAAGACTTTTTTCCCAGGGAGGCAGTTTTTAATTCCCCAACATCCGCACGATGTAACGCCTGAAACAAATTAAAACACGCATCATGATCCGCTGGCCGTGATGGCGTATCATCGCGCACCGATTTGAGATATTCGGGAATCACGCCGCGAAAAAATTTAGTGCTGGCGTCTTGTTCGCTGTGCGATTTGCCAGTTTGATCATGCTCTGTTACAGGCTCGGCTGTGAAGGCATCGAGTGTCGGCAGGGGAGTGCTTTCCGGCAAGCGCGGATCGATCTTGGCGCCTTCCGCCGCAGCCGATTGTGGAGCCTCGGTGCGTCGCAGATCCCAAATTCTTAATAACGCAATGATGGGTACGCCGATCAATAGCACCCACAGCAACAATTTACGCTGCTGCCGCCAGGCAAGATAATTCGGAGGCGCTTTGGCGGTGCGATGAAATTGAAGCATAACGCACGATGCGCTTTTCGAAGATTTTTGGCAATATTTCTAAGGAACTGTTGTCGCAGGCTGCTGTTTTTCACCGAGTTTTCGCTGCGTTTCCAGTGCACTATCTCGAACTTCAGGCAAATCAGAACGAGTGAGCCGTTCAACAGCTGACTGCACTCCGGCTAAATCGAGTTCTGGTTTTGCCGTGTGAAGCTTTTGCAAAGCGTGCAGCCCATTCACGTTGACGACCATTCGCTTGCCTCGATGGGCTTCTTCCTTCTCGTTTTTCAGCGCCAGTTTTTGATCAGGGTCGAGCATTTCGGTAATTATTGGCAACGCCGTTTCATCCCCTTGCCGAGCCAAAAAACCGGCAGCGTTGAATCGCGCATCAGGATTGGGATCGTCAAGCATCGCCTTTAGCCGTGCATTAGCCGCTGCATCATCAAACATGCCTAATGCAAAGGCCGCTTCTGCGCGCAGCCGTTCGTTGTCCGATTTCGAAGCTTCGACCAATGCAGGAATTAACTGCGAGTGTTTAGCTGGCAATGAAGGGTCTTTTAAATTCGATGTCAACACGGCTAGCCCCTGCACGGCCGCGCGACGAACATCGATTTCTTTTTCATCGCGCTCGGTCGAAGCTGCCTTAATCAGGGTCGGCACTGGCGCTTCGACACGGAACTCCCCCAGCGCTCGACTGAGAAAAATTCGCATGTTGATCGGACGATCTTCCATACTGCCTGCGGTAATTTCCTCATCCAAAATCGTCGCAAGTTCGGTAGCCACCGCGGCATCCCGTTTAATTTCATCTCCTGCTTCGCCTTGTAAGCTGCCCGCTAAATTTGAAGCCGCCTGCCAACGAGTTTCGGCATTGCCACGCAACTTTCGGACATACTGCCGCGGATCGTTTCCCATTTGGGCTAACCAGTGGAATAGCAGCCACACAACGACGATAATGGCGACAATCACTCCGGGAATGACAA
>CAZIGP010000109.1:3632-5383 GCA_964538425.1 uncultured Pirellulales bacterium
GGCTCAACCGGAGGTAGAGCATCGTCGGGTGAAAGCGAACCTGGCGTACGCGAAGTTTCAGACATGCTGGAAATACGAAGTAGGGGAATGAACAGCCTTTTACCACCTCGCTGTTGCCGTGAAGCAAGGTGTCAATTACTTAAGTCTAGGAGCCGTTACTGGTGCGTCAACCCGCGGGAAAAAAGCCGTAAAGGGAGACCTGAAAGTAGGAAGAAAATGTTTTTTACCCGTCTCCTTGTTGCGTCAGGCTCCTTTTCTGACTTTTGAGTGCTAGACTCCAATCTCGATATGCATTTTCTCAATCTAACGCTGCCTTCTGCTTCGGAGAATCTTGCCCTTGATGAGGCATTGCTAGAGCATGCCGAACAATCGGGACAGCCATCCGAAGTGTTACGACTTTGGGAATCCCAGTCGCCGATGGTAGTCGTTGGCAGTTCGTCACCTGTTGCCAGCGAAGTACGGAGTGAAGCATGCCAACAGAGAAATGTTCCCGTGCTGCGCCGTGCAAGTGGCGGAGCAACCATTGTGACTGGTCCCGGCTGCTTGATGTACGCTGTGGTGCTAAGCTATGAATTGCGTCCCGAATTAAAGTCGATTGATCGTGCGCATCGATTTGTGCTCGATTCGATTGTCAAAACTTTAAGAAACGTCGCGGGCAATTTGGACATTCGCTGTGCAGGCACTAGTGATTTAGCGATCGGAGAACGCAAATTTTCTGGCAATAGCATGCGGTGTAAGCGAACGCACTTTCTTTATCATGGCACTTTGCTGTATGGATTTGCCTTAGAACAAGTCGAAGAGTTGTTGGCGATGCCGATGCGACAGCCTAAGTATCGCGACAATCGTAGTCATCGCGATTTCATTACCAACTTGCCGCTTCCCGCTGCCGCATTGCGTCAATCGCTCATCCAGGCCTTTGATGCAAATACTGAGCTCACGGATTGGCCGCGCGACTTAACGGCACAACTTGTTGCCAGTAAATATAGCCAGGACTCTTGGAATAACCGATTGTTTTAGGCTGAGCAAAAACGTCGCGTCTTAACTACGATTGCTTTGGTCGTTCGCGGCTTTGCCATTGTTTAGTACGCTCTGCTTCCCAATGGCGATCGCGAGCTGCAGAGCCGATCCAACCTTTCCGTCGGAAGAAATACAGCATGAAAAGAACGACGGCGGCCATCGTACCCCAAACGAATAAGTAGCCGTAGCGCCAACGTAGCTCGGGCATGTTCCACTGCTGCTCGGTGTCGAAATTCATTCCATAGACCCCGACAATAAAGGTTAGCGGAATGAAAATCGTAGAGATAATTGTCAGTACTTTGATGATTTCGTTCATCCGATTGCTGATGCTGCTCAAATACAAATCGCGTAGATCGGCGCCAAGCTCGCGATACGTTTCCAATAAGTCAAGCAACTGGATCGTATGATCGTAGCAATCGCGGAAGTAGATGCGAGTTTCATCGGTGATCAGCGGGCAAGGATCGCGCGCCAGCACATGCAGCGCTTCACGGGCAGGCCAAATAGCGCGCCGCAACGTGAGTAAATCGTGCTTTACATCGTGAATGCGAGAAATTGTGCCGCGTGTCGCATGGGTGAGCGCTTCCTCCTCCAATCCTTCGATTTGCTCGCCAAGCGTTTCTAGCACGGGAAAGTAACTGTCGATCGTTGCATCGATCAGGGCATAGGTCAAATAGTCGCAACCGCGGTCTCGGATTTGTCCGCGAGCTGCTCGAATGCGTTCTCGCACGGGCTCG
>CAZIGP010000109.1:5393-6442 GCA_964538425.1 uncultured Pirellulales bacterium
GGCAACGTTTCTTGAAAAGTGATGATAAAGTTCTTACCCAGAAATATGCTCACTTGCTCGGTCTCCAACCGGTCGCCCGGGTGAGCCATGCGTGCTACCAGGAACAACTGATCGGCGTAATGCTCCACCTTAGCACGCTGATGCACGTTCATCACATCTTCAAGCGCCAGCGGATGCAACTTGAATATTTCACCGATGCGGCGAACCACGTCGGCATTGCCCAGCCCGTCCACATTGATCCAAGTGACCGGCCACTGGCCAACGAACTCCTTCAAGTTCTCGATATTTGCTACAGTCCGTTCTTCCAGTCGGTCTGGCCCATAAGCCATCACGTGAATGACCGGCTGTGGTGAGCACGGATCGGACACGATCATGCCCGGCGATGCACCAGGTGGTGTGCGACGATGAAACTTATGGCGACGACGATGCTTGCGAGACATAGCGATGTTAAACGGTAGGCAGCAGGCAAACGGCGGTATTGGTTAACTTTGGTGGGCGGCCGGCATGGTAGTGCAATTCTACGCCGCGTTTCGCCGCTTCTCCGATTCTTTTTGTTGCGATGTCAGAATTTGGGCAGGCGATATCTCGGCGGTCGGCAATCCATCTACCGATCGAATGTGAATATCTCGCTGTGGGAAAGCAATCTCGATGCCCGCCTCGCGGAAGGTACGGTCGATGGCCATGTTGAGTTCGTGCATCACACTTACTCGCTGATCGACGTTGGCGACAAACACGCGCAGCTCAAAATTCAGTGCGCTATCGCCGAAGCCCATAAAGAACGCTTTGGCAGGTGGATCGCGCTGCACTTGCCGTGTTTCGGCGGCAACTTTTAACAACAACTGTCTGGCTCGTTCCGTATTGGAACCGTACGCAATGCCGATGGGAATGACGAGACGGATGACTGAATCGGAGAGCGTCCAATTCACAAGCCGCGAAGTGATGAATTCTTTGTTGGGAACAATCAATTCTTTACGGTCCCAATCGAGGATGGTTGTTGCACGCATACGAATGCGAGAGACGATGCCCGTCACTTCGCCCACAGTTACCGT
>CAZIGP010000109.1:6452-9776 GCA_964538425.1 uncultured Pirellulales bacterium
GCAAAAATTTCTTGTAGCCCAAACCCCAAACCGAATGTGACAGCAGCCACCAGCCATTGTACCTTCGGCCAGCCAATACCAATGGCGCCAGCGGCGATTGTAATGCCGGTGATGCCAATCGCATACCGCACGACAGCCGCCACGGCATAACGAACACCGGCATCGAGTGGCAAGCGATGCAGAATTGCAGCTTCTAAAAGTCCCGGCAAATTATTGACGGCAATGACTGTCATCACTGCCGCAATGATGGCATTGAGCAAGTTTGCCAAGGTTACCGCGGATGCTCCATCGGCATCCGACCAAATGGTGACTTCATTGAAGATTTGTAATGCTGGTAATACTTCCGACCAAACGCAACTCAATCCGAACACCAAGCCTACAACTGCAATGCTGTGCAACAATCGTTTAGTTTGTAAATCGACTTTTTCAAGGTCGACATCAGGAGGCTGCTCTGCGGTAGCGGCGTGTGTCGCGCTTGCAGTGCCTGGTGATTGATTCATATTTGTGGCGCGCAAGGCTCCTGCCGCGCGCACCGCAGCTTCAATCGCCAATCTTCGATAAACAGCCGTCAACCAGCGTGCCAACAAGGATTGAGCCACCACCAACCCAATGACCAGCCAGAGCGTCAACTCCAACCGCCAAGCTAACCGCAGCGCGGTGTAGTAGTAGCCTAATACGGCTAATCCTCCGACCGTAATCGGCGCTGCTACTAACAATAAATAAATGGGTGCCGCCAAACGTTCCAGCCAACTGCCAGTACGCATCACCAATAAACGGTACAGCGGACCATGCGGTGGGCGCATCGATCGAAATAAAAACACGAGTAGCAGTACTTGGCAGCCGAGAAAAAGCGCCCGGCCGAGCGATTCCTTCCAGGCGTCGTTGGCCTGCGCTTCGAGCATGGCAACTATGGCAACTGGCAAACCGGCCAACAGAGCCAACCAGGCCACTTGCCGCCGCAAAGAAATTAATGCATCCATGGGCCAACCAAAATGGATCTCTGCCAGCCCATCGCGACGGCAAATTTGCCGCGCTACTTGCAGTGGCAATAGTACCATCGCAGTGACTTGCAGTGCCTCACCCAGTGCTTCACAAAACTCGTCGCGCACATGGTTTCCACCGGTGACAAACCAGCCGACGATCCAAAGCAGCGCGGGCACCGGAATGGCAATCAATAGCGTTGCAACAGCGGTCTTCAGCGCACGCCGTAACGATGCATGTGCACCGTGATCGGCTTCACCGTTAGGCTTAGCCCAAGTAGAAATGGCCCTTTTGATTCGCTGGCGGGTGAAAACCAGAAACCCTAAACCTGCAACCGAAAGGGTAAGCAACAACGGCTCATTCATTGCCTGTTGCTTTGCTGATTGCAAAGCATTCCACCAATTTTGTGGATTGGTAAGCCAGCCTACGGCACTGACGGCTTTTTTTGCATCCACGATTGAAACCGGTTCGGCACTACGAATCCACAGCACGCGCTCGTCGACAAAACTTTGATACTCTTCGGCTTCTTGCACCAGCAGCCGTTGATCCGAATCGATCTCCACCAGCATGCGGAAATATTCATCGTAATCATTTTGAAGCGACTCAAGGTACTCCCGGCGTGTCTTCAACAAGGGCAGCAAATCATCGGGGCTGATGGCACAGGCTTCGGACAGCTTGCCGCAAAGCTCGCGAGCATAAGATCGCAAATCACGCAGCTCGGCACCTTGTTCTTGAAGATCAAACAATCGCAACTGAACTTCCGAAATATGGTCGTGACGTTCGTCGATCGCACGGCGATGTTCGACCACCGAGGCGAGGCCGCTGCGCTGTTTACGCAGCATTTGGCCCACGGGATTCGTCAGGCCTGCGGCTTTCACCTTTTCAACAATTCGTTTATGTTCGTCGCGTAAATTATCGAGCTTCTTACGCACGGATTCGGCAACCCCACCTAGTTTTTCCAGCTTTTCGGCAAGCTGCTTACGCTCTTCGGTCAGGGCGCTGTTTTCGTCAGCCAGCCGGCGAACCGAGGGATCGGCTGTCACTGCGGTTAAATGAGCTTCGTTGGCTTGCTGAGCTGTTTCTGCACGGCGGCGCTGATTGACAGATTCTCGAAGCTCCGTAACTTGACGCTCGAGTTCGGCAACAACATGCGCGGCAGCCTCACGTTCCAGCTTAAGCACTTCAGCCGCTGGGCCATCGTACCATTGCAATTCTTTTTCCAGCGCGCTGATCTCGGCTTCGAGCACCCGCTGCCCGGCAAGGTGCTTGGCATGTTTGGCCTGGACAAGAACCGAAGGCGGTTCGTTGCCCGTCGGCATTTCGATGGTTGATAGCTCTTCAGCAGTCGTTTGCGCGAGGGCAATCGCGGGTGGAATTTCGAGTCTTCGCCGCGCGCGACGTTGCGGCTCTTCTTCCTTTCCAACCAGTGTTTTACGTGCCGCAGTAAGCTGTTGCTCGGCATCAGTTAACCGCTGTTCCCATGCGGAGAGCGCTGCGTTTTTTTGTGGCAGCGGATTTTCTGCATTCGTCGATTGTGCCGTTTCACACTGAAGTGATTCAATTCGGGTGGCCGCTGTCGAGAGCTTTTTTTCAAACTCCGCCCCACGAGCCGCGTGTTCGGCGGCCAGTTTTAGATCGTCGGCTGCAGCGCGATAGATTTCAACGGCTTTGGTTTTATCTGGAACTTTCGATTCATCGACTAACTCCAGTTCTTTCAACCGTGCAGAAATAAATTCCGGCGAGAGCAAATCGGAATTGCTTTCGACAGATTTGGTTTTTTCACCAGGTGGATTGGTCTTTGCAGGCTCGGCAGCTTGACATGCCATCGAACCTAGCAACAGGCAAATTGCTACGGCAATGAGCCAGCAATAGAAACCATTCAACAGCGCAGCGCGAATTCGGCGACCGGCGTCCATGCCAAAGCCACTTTCGAAGGCGGGAAGCTTTTTGAATGCGGAGAAAATTCCACGCATCCAAACCAGCGGGATGTAGGTTGGGTCGCCTACAGTAACCGATTGAAGCAAATGGGTCGAGTTAAACTAGGTAGCCAGGAGAAACTACGTCGCCATCGGCACTGCTTTTAATTTTAAGTAGTTCGTGCAGTCTGAGTCACCGCATAGTAGAGCCGACGGTGATGCTCGGCCATTTGTTCGGCAGTGTAGTGGGCACGAATGGTATTGTAACCACGTTGGCCGTGATCTTCTGCTTGGCTAGGGTTGATCAGCAAATTTCGCAATTTGGCGGATAAGTCGCGCGGATTCCCCGGCTCGCACAAAACACCGCCGCCAGTGTGTTCGATCAATTCAGGAAATACCCCATGAGCGGGTACAACAACCGGCACAC
>CAZIGP010000110.1:0-9703 GCA_964538425.1 uncultured Pirellulales bacterium
TAAAAGTGGATGGCCATAGCGTAAAGCTAACCGCACTAGAAATGAAGCTGCTGCGTTACTTCATCGAGCACGAAGGATCGGTTGTTACTCGAAACGAGTTGCTCGAAGAAGTTTGGGAAATGTCACATAGCCCAACCACGCGAACCGTTGATAACTTCATTGTTAACTTGCGAAAATATTTTGAAGTCGACCCCGCGCAGCCTAAACATTTTCTTAGCGTGCGAGGAACCGGTTATCGATTCGTGGCTGTAGGAGAAGAACCCTCAGAGAGCGATTAAAGATAAGCCTCGCTTGTAATTTCGATTGGTACATTTCGCATAATCGTTAAAACCTCTTCAACCTGGAAAGAAATTTTCGGAAACACCGGTTCCGTAAACATTTACTTTCATATCCAATTAGGAGGTTTGCGATGAATAAATAGCGGAAAGCAAATAAGCCGTTGCCTTCCAACAATCGGGGAACTGCGACTGTCACGGGGGTGCTCAGTCGCTGGCTTTGCCGCCCCGACACTGACAAGGCCCGGAACTGAACAGCCAGATCGGATCCTATTTCCTGAGCTCACAACGAGGCGTCGCTTCCCTCGATAACCCGCTGGGGGTGTGACTTAGGAATTATCAACAGGGATGCGATATGGCAGTTTTGTTCGGGCCTTTTTTTATGCGCCATGTAAAACTCTTAAGAGCTCTCTTCCCCGCCTTCTTCAAGGCGCTCGTGGGCGCACCAGCAGGGCTGTTTCTAATTTCTCCGCTTTTTCATTCAATTTTACGAAAATTCCGGCATAATTAGGCCTTTCCGATTGCTTGAACTGGCGCAATTTAGCAGTTACCATGCAAGCTACCGTTCCCTCGCATAAAAGCCTTATGCAATGGGAAGTTATGTGGGAAACCAAAGGTCAAGACACGGACTTTCGGCGTTAAAATTACCCTCCATATTAAACGCTCGATTCACTCCGCTAATTTAATAATTTATTAGGAGTTGTTATGTGCAGAAAGGTTGCCTTAGTGGCGGGAATCTTTGTTTTGATGACTGCTCACTTAGCGATTGCCGATGGGATCCTCCTTTCCGATCTGTATGGCAGCGGAGTTCATGCCTTCTATCGCGGAGACTATCGAGGCGCTCATGCCGACCTGACTGCAGCCATTCAAGAAGGGTCGACCGATCCGCGTGCTTATTATTTCCGAGGCCTTGCTTACTTACGCCTGGGTCGGGAACAGGAAGCCATCGCCGATTTTCAAAAAGGTGCTGAACACGAAACAGGTGAAAGTGCAGGCGTCTATTCGGTAAGTCGTTCACTTGAGCGAGTCCAAGGCCCAGCACGACGACTGCTCGAGCGTTATCGTGCGTCGGCTCGAGTTACTGCCCACCAAAGACAAGAAACACAACGCCAGTTGCAGTATCAAAAGCGTATTGCTGCAGAAGACGAGGTTCTCCGTAAAGCTCCCGCGGCAAATCTTGAGCCCACTCCCAAAGAAACACCTTCAAACCAACCTACCGCTAGTGGTGAAGGCAACGATCCTTTTGCGACTCCAGCACCAACTCCGTCACCCAAAAAGCAACCTGCTGAAAACGCAAATCCGTCCGAGCCTATGAAACCGACGACGGAAGCAAATCCGTTCGAACCCCCTGCACCAGCTCCAAAACCAGAAACCAAACCACCTGCTGAGGATAGCTCCGACCCATTCGGCGGCGCACCCGCTCCGGTCCCAATGGCGCCACCCGAGAACAAGCCAGCGCCTGGTGACGATCCGTTTGGTGCTGCTGCACCGTCTTCAGCGCCATCTGCTCCGCTCGCGTCGAGTGAAACAGCTCCGTCAAATAATGGTGCCGCGAATGGTGCCACGGTAAAACCAACTCGCAATGGCCTGAGCGGCTTGATCAAGTCGATCGCCGGCGTTTCTTCCAATGCATCTTCCGGACTTTTATCTGCATTGCCAGATTTAAGTATCCCACGAGTGCCTGGTGGTTTCGGCGGACCAGCGGCTGCCCCACCTGCACCAATGCGTGATCCTGTCGCTGCAGCTGCCCCCAGCGACACGCCAGTAAGTGATGATCCATTTGGAAGTCCTCCACCTTCCTCACCAGCTCCGGCTCCTACGCCGACGCCACCCGGCAATACCCCGCCAAGCAACGCTGAGGATCCTTTTGCTCCCCCTGCCAGTGGAGCAACTCCGGCTACCCCACCCTCCGGATCCGATGATCCATTTGCACCGCCGGCGGCTCCCGCTCAAGACAAGCCTGCTCCGACGCCATCCGACGATCCTTTCGCCAACTGATCGTCCGTTTAATCGCTGATTGGTGAATCTATGATGCATGGATATGCTTTTGCCACCAGGCGTCCTGCGCCCTGGTTGTGGTTGCTGATTTCTTTGAGCTCAACTTGCTTGTCGGCTGCGCCTCCGAAGATTGAGCAACTATCGGTATCCGGTTTACAGTCGGGCGGTGCAACTTTAATCTCGATCCAAGGCGCCAACCTGACTTCAGACAGCCAGATATTCGTACCTGATATCCCGCTTGTCAGTCAACAAATCAAGAACGCAACAGCAAATCACTTAGAACTGGAAGCAAAAGTAGATTCATCGGCGGCGCCTGGAATTTACAACTTACGCATCGTATCACCCGAGGGAATTTCTAACCCCTTGCCGATCGCCATCGACGGTTTTCCTCAATTTGCTTGGACCGATAAGATCGTCTCTCTTCCCACAGCGCTGAGCGGCAATGTCAGCGGCAACCAAACGTTATCCACTAAATTTTCGGCAAAAAAATCTCAACCTGTTGTTTTAGAAATTGAATCACAGCGTCTTGGTAGCCAATTACGACCTACCTTGCACGTTTATGACAATCAGCATGTGCAACTGGCGTGGGCAAGCACAACGTCTTCGCTGGGAGGCGATGTCAGAGTTTCTTTTCAACCTCCCGCCGATGGCGAATATACCGTTGAAGTTCATGATGCTCGCTATGCAGCTCCCGCATCGAGTATTTTTCGCTTGAAAATAGGCACGTTCCATTATGCCAATGTCGCAATTCCTGCTGCGATGCAAAGCGGTTCAAAGCAAGTCTTGCGATTCGCTGTTTCTAATTTGCCCACCGATGCGGCCGCGGAATTCATCGCTCCTCAAATACCAACTCAAGTAGCCGCCGCTTGGCCCGTTTTACCCATGCTTTCTGGCTTCAGGCCGACCATTACAGTTACCGAAGAAGAGCAAATTCTTGAAAGCCCATCCGATTCAACAGCCAAAAATCCTCAAATCTTGCCGTTTCCTGGCGGCGTGACAGGACGTCTCAAAGAAGCACAGGAGGAAGATCGCTACCAATTATCTGCCCCAGCCGAAAGCACGGTCCGCTTGACACTTTCGGCCCAAAAGATTGGCTCCCCTATGGATGGCGTGCTGACAGTACTCGACGCCAAGGATGGAGAAATTGCCACCGCTGATGACAGCAACCGAACATCCGATCCCTCACTTGAGTTTACGTTCCCCAAACAGGCAGAAGCCGTGACAGTTGTCATCAAGGACGTGCTCCGTCGCGGAGGAAATGATTACGTTTACCATCTCTCGGCAAAACTTGCGAATCTAGAAGACTTTTCTCTGTCGTTTGACGAAAGTCAATTGCAAATTCTGCCGCGCGGCAACGCTTTATTGAAAGTGCAAGCAAAACGAACAGGTTTTAATGGCCCTATTCGCTTACGATTGCTGGGCTTGCCACCTGGTATTCAAGTCGCCGATGGAGAAATTCCAGCAGGAAGCGATATCGGATTTTGCGTGCTGTCGAGTTCAGAACCAACAACGATTTTTGGTATCGCCAACGTAATTGGTGAGGCAGAAAGCACGAAGGGAACAATCGTTCGCCGAGCGGTTGGTCCAGCCAACGGCGCTGCGACAAGCTGCCCTTGGCTGCGATCTGATCTCGCGGTCGCAGTTACGGCAAGTCCAGCACCTTTTTCAATCGAACTCGCCGGAATATCAGAACAACTTCCAGAGCGTTTACCATTAGGTGGTCGCGTCAACTTTCCTTTAAAAATTCATCGCGTAGATGGTGTAGGTGGCGACATCAAACTCTCTCTCGTCACAACTCAGTCGAATACTACTTCGCCGGCAAATCAAAATCGCCAAACACCTCCTAATCAAGCCAACAACAATGCAAAACCTCAATTGCTGCAATTAGCGAATGACAATCCGCTAGGTTCCAATGATGCCACGGTCGATGCCACCGTCTCTGTGCCAAATGATTTGTCGATCGGGGATTATGGTGTTGTTATTCGAGGCGATTTAGTGAGTAGCGACGGCAAAAATGTCGTAGCAACGTACTATGCTCGCCCGCGCTGGATGAAGGCAGTTATTCCGTTTTCCGTGAAACTGCAACAAATGTGCATTCAAGTTCGCGCCGGCGAAGGAGAAACTGGATCGCTCGTCGGAACCATTGTCCGCACAGATGGCTTTGCTGACCCGGTTACTCTTTCTATCGAAGGATTGCCACAAGGAATTCTTACTCCAACATTTCAAGTGCCAGCAGGCGAATGTGACTTTCGATTTCCGGTCTCACTCCCTTTCGGCGCGAAATCGGGCCCCATCAAATGCAAATTAACCTCGCTCGGAAAAAGCGAAACCGATAAATCCCGGGCAGGAATTTCCGGGGCGCCCCTCGAGCTTACTCTAAATATTGTGCCGGGTGAAAAGCCGAAATCAGAAAAACCACTTGCGATTTTTGAAGACGAACAAGAATTCGTTAATAAGTTATCTGAAGGCGAAGGACTGGCAGTACTTTTTGACCAAGACAAGTTTTCTGAAAACTTTTCTTTGCTTGTCGAGCAGAAACCAAAATTTCGCACCACATTGCCGAATTTAGGAATTAAAATTCGCGAAAATCCCGGTCCCGGCGAATATCGCTACCTGCAATTTGCTTGGAAGAGCGTCGGCGGTAGTGGCCGAATTTGCCTTCAGTTGATCGACGATGGCAAAGCTCAAAATCAATCGGGAGGAGCTACCAAATATAGTTATCACTCGGGTCCTAGTCCGGCTTGTGAAGGACAAGCCGTGGTCGTCAACGAAGCCCCGCCAACGCAATGGACTCTTGTCACCCGAGATCTATTTGCCGATTTCGGCGAATTCACGCTAACTGGTATCGGGGCAATCTATTTAGACGGCAAGAGTGCGCTATTTGATCACATCTATTTAGGACGAAGCATTGCCGACTTTGACAATATCCAACAGTCCAAGTGATTGTTTGCATTTAGAGTTTATCGACCGATCCTTTTGCTATTCTGCTTTGAACGCGTGGATCGTCGATGACTTGAAAGTATCTCCTGCTTTCAGCACTGTACTAGGAAACTCTGGACGGTTGGGCGAATCGGGATAGTGCTGAGTCTCCAAACAAAATGCGGCATGCTGCTCGAAGCCGCCATTAATGGGCCCCCCATCAAGAAAATTACTGGTATAAAGCTGAATGCCTGGTTGGTCCGTCCAGACTTCCATCACGCGACCGGTACTCGGCTCTTTGACTCGAGCCGCAAGTGCCACCTTGCCATCTTGATTTCTTAGCACAAAACAGTGATCGATCCCCCGGCCTCCCGCATCTTTCATAGCTTGCACGCCAGGACCGAGCGGCTTGCTTTCGGTAAAGTCCACGGCAGTGCCTTTCGTGTCAATTGTTTTCCCAGTGGGAATTAAATTGACATCGACTGCCAAATACTTATCGGCCGTAAGCATGAGCTCATGCTTGAGAACTTCGCCCTTGCCCGCACCGGCCAAGTTCCAATAAGCATGATTAGTAAGATTAACAACAGTGTCCTTATCGCTCATCGCTGTATAGTCGACGCGCAACTCATTATTTCTTGTCAGCCAGTAAGTTGCTGTGGTAGTCATCGTTCCGGGATAACCTGCTTCACCATCTTTACTTACATAAGTAAATTCCACACCGGCTGCATCGGTCTTTTCCACTGTTTTCGCCGACCAAAGCTGACGATCGAATCCTTTCGGTCCGCCGTGTAAATGATTCGGGCCATTGTTAATTGGTAGCGTGTATTCTTCACCATTCAGTGTGAACTTTCCTTGAGCGATACGGTTGCCAAAGCGTCCAATCGTGCCACCGAAGTGCGCCGTGTGCTTAATGTAGGCATCTAAATTATCGAACCCCAGCGTAATGTTTTCGAGCTTTCCGTTCCGATCGGGCATTTCAACGGAAACAACATGGGCGCCGTAATTTGTGAGCTTCATTCGCGCGCCGCCAGGATTGGTGACCGTGAAAAGCGAAACCTCCTGGCCATCAGGCATTTTCCCCCATGCCTGGCTCTGAATGGTAAAGTTAGTCATATCGTTGTCATTCGAGTTGGGCGTATTTGAATTCGATTGCTCAGTTTTTGTTTCAACCGGTGTGGGTTGCCGGCGATCCTGGCAACCAAAACTCATTAAAAGCACCATGCTACAAAGAACATCGATCAAGATGAAGCATAAAAATCGCATCGTCGATCTCCATCGATAACTCAAAAAATGCAAACTGGACCAGTCTTTTATCTACTTTGTCGAATACTTATGAACGGTAGTGGATCCAAATGTCTTTCCCGCTCTTAACACCGTGCTAGGAAAATTCGGATGGTTTGGCGAATCGGGATAGTGTTCGGTTTCCAAACAGAATGCGGCATGTTGACCATAGCCGCCATTCATTGAATCACCCTTCAGGTAATTGGCTGTGTAAAATACCACTCCAGGCTGATCAGTCCAAATTTCCATCGTGCGGCCACTTTCCGGAGCTCGCACGCGTGCCGCAAAAGCCAACTTGCTGTCTTGATTGCGCAGCGCATAAGCCAAATCGTACCCCTTCGTGACGGTTGATTTCAACGGTTCGATTCTTTCGCCAATCAGGTGAGGCGCGTTGAAATCGAAAACGGTCCCATTCACATCGATCAATTTGCCTGTAGATGTCAACTTTTCATCCATTTCCAAGTACTTATCCGCGGCAATTGTCAATTCGTGCCCGAGAATGTCTCCTGAATCTGCACCGTTCAAATTCCAGTAGGCGTGATTCGTAAGATTAATAATGGTGTCTTGATCCGTCGATATCACGTAATCCATCCGCAATTCGTTACCACCGGTTAACGTATAAGTAACCGTGGTATTTAGCTTTCCTGGATAACCTTCTTCACCATCGGGGCTGGTATATGAGAATTTTATCCCCGCTTCATTCGCATGGTTGAATGTTATTGCCTTCCAAACCTGACGATCAAACCCCTTCACACCACCATGAATATGATTTGATCCATTATTGGTTGATAACGAATATTCTTTTCCATTGAGTGTAAATTTTCCTTGAGTGATCCGGCCTGCATAGCGGCCCACCGTCGTGCCGAAATATGCGGTGTGCTTAAAATAATCCTCAAGGCGATCAAAGCCTAATGTAATGTTTGATAGCTTTCCATGGCGATCAGGCATGTCCAATGAGACGATTCTTGCGCCATAGTTGGTCATGCGCAAAATAAAACCGTGAGGGTTTCTCACCGTAAAAAGCGCAACCGCTTGACCATCAGGCAGCTTTCCCCAATCTTCGGTGTCGACGGCGAATGAAGTCATTTGTTTATTCCAAATTACACACTTAAGAATGTTCTGCAGTTGGCGGCGCAAACCCACGACGCATCGTGTTTTCAGTAATCACCCGTGGAATCACGAACTGCAATAAATAATCGGGCCCACCTGCTTTGCTTCCAATGCCTGAAAGTTTGAATCCACCGAAAGGCTGGCGAGCAACCATGGCCCCAGTGATTGGACGATTCAAGTACAAATTCCCGACCATCAGCTCGCGACAAACTCGATCTAAATTCGCCGGGCTACGCGAATAGACTCCGCCAGTGAGAGCATACTGCGTGCTATTCGCAATGTTCAATGCTTCGGTCAAATCGGCAGCCCGAATGACCGCTAATACCGGACCAAAAATTTCATCTTGAGCAAGTCGGCTATCTGGCTTGACGTCGGCAAAAATATGCGGGCCAACAAAATAACCTCGCTGGGCTAACGGACCAATGTCAACCGCTAATACCTCACGAGCTTCACGGCGGCCTTGTTCGATGTACTTTTGAATGCGCTGTAAACTATCGCTATCAATCACAGGGCCGACACTCGTCGCTGGCTCATCCGCAGGACCAACTTTCAAGCTCCGAGTCGCTTCCACTAGCCTAGCAAGAAATGTCTCGTAGACGGACGCTAACACAATGCAGCGCGAACAGGCTGAACATTTTTGCCCCTGGTAACCAAAGGCACTTTTGGTCACTCCCAATACGGCTTCGTCGAGGTCAGCGTCTTCGTCAATAATGATCGCGTTTTTACCTCCCATCTCACAAATCGCATGCTTCACGTAACCAATGCCTTGTTGCGAAATTTCGGCCGCTTTCGCATTGATCGCTAGCCCGACGGCGCGCGAACCAGTAAATGCAATCAACGAGACGTCAGGGTGCTCGACGAGCGCTGCTCCGACCACTTCGCCTTGTCCCGGCAAATAATGTAGTACTCCGGCAGGCAATTCAACCTCGCGAAAAATCTCCATGAGCTTGGCAGCCATGACACTCGATTGCTCGGCGGGCTTCATGATCACCGTATTGCCCGTTGCCAGCGCTGCCGCAGTCATCCCTGTCAGAATAGCAAGCGGGAAATTCCACGGAGAAATCACCGCGGTTACGCCTCGCGATTGATAAAGAAAACGATTTTCTTCGCCCGGGACCGAAACCTCCTGAGAACGTTCCAATTCTACGGCACCACGAGCGTAGTATTCGCAAAAATCGATTGCTTCACATACGTCGCCGTCTGCCTCACGCCAACCTTTACCACATTCAAATACTTGCCAGGCCGCTAATTCGAATCGCCGCCGCCGCATTTCCCCTGCCGCAGCCAGCAAGAAATTGGCGCGTTGAATGGCCCCTATGGCAGACCATTCCGTAAGGGAGTGTTTAGCGGCCTCAACGGCTTGCAAAGCATGAATTTTCTCGGCAGCAGCTACGGTGCCGACCGCTTCGGAAGTATCCGACGGATTGCGCGAAATGATTTCCGAAGTGGTCTCGACCTGTTCTCCATTGATTACCAGCGGATAAGATCGTCCTAATTGCTGCCGCACGTCCGCAAGCGCTTGCTTCATCGCCAAACGGTTCTTCTCTATGGCAAAATCTGCGGGTGGTTCGTTGCGAAACGCGGGCAAGTGATCGGAGGACGGCGAAAACTGCACCCGGATTGGCGAACTTTCAGTCGACGTGCTGCGGCTATTTTCATCACGATTGTTACTGGCCGCTCGTGCCTTCGCATCAGGATGTTCTAACGGATTCATCAGCAAAATCTCCGGGGCAATATGCTCACTAAAACCCGCCCGTAGAAAAGAATCGTTCGATGTATTTTCCAACAATCTTCGCACAAGATAGGCCATTCCAGGAATCAATTCGCCGTAAGGCATGTAGATTCGTAGCCGATAACCAGCATCAACTAAGGTCTGCTTTTCTGCATCGGCCATCCCATACAGCATTTGCAACTCGAAAGCCTCACGTGGTAGTTGCAAATGCTGCGCTACTGCAATGCCATGTGCCAACGAACGGATGTTGTGACTTCCCAGCGCCGGGCACAAATATTGGCTGTTTAACATCACAAACCGGACCGCGCGCTCAAAACCAGCGTCAGACTGCCACTTTTGTTGATACACAGGCACCGGCCAGCTATTCGCTTGAGCATGCACCGTTTCG
>CAZIGP010000111.1:0-364 GCA_964538425.1 uncultured Pirellulales bacterium
TCCCAAGCGACCTCGATGTTGACCAAATTTCGCAGTGCATCTTCCTCCAAATATGGCAAAAGCCGACCATGCACTCCCCATGAACCATTGGCTGGCGGGGGTGTTGGAGACGATAAATCAATGATCGCGCTCGCGGGCAATCGCTTCTTGGCGCTCTCATGGTTCAGCACGGCCAATCCAAGCTGCTTCAAATTGTTTTTGCACTGCGTCCGCCGCGCAGCTTCGCGCGCCGCCTGCACGGCTGGCAGCAACAGCGCGATCAAAATGCCGATGATGGCGATGACAACTAGTAGTTCGACAAGCGTGAATCCCTTGCGATTTCGTTCATGCATGATTTATGGCCTCATAGGTAGTCCCCTGGTTT
>CAZIGP010000111.1:374-709 GCA_964538425.1 uncultured Pirellulales bacterium
CGTAAGCAAGCAATTTGAAATGCCCGGTTTGGCAAATCTAGTGCCAAACCCATCATCCCTTCTTTTCAGGGACAAATTGCCAAATCAAGAGTCTAAAGCAGCAACAGGGATGGCGATTTATTTGCCGCAGTCGGCACTTTATTCGCCAATGACAGCGCGGCCTCGTTTTAGAATGACTCGCGATCGCTCTTGCAACCTTTGTGTCAAATCGAAACTCGTCCTGCTTGCAGCAAGCGTAGCGGCTCTTTCCGTCCCGAAATAAAAGCGGGCACGAACGCCGCAAGAAAACAAAGCCCCAGAGTGATTCCCGTCGCTAAGAGCAATTGTGCCCACGG
>CAZIGP010000111.1:724-9638 GCA_964538425.1 uncultured Pirellulales bacterium
TGTGCCGCAGTATCCTGCAGCAATTCCCATCGCGAAACTTAGCACGCAAGCGACAATACCCACAAGCAAAGCTTCGGCAATCACTAAACGAAACAATCCAAGTCTCGTCAGGCCAACCGCTCGCAAAACGCCAAAATCCCAATTGCGAGCCCGCACCGAAGCCATGACGGTATTAATCATGCCGATCGAGGCAATCGCCAACGTGACGAGCGGCAGTTGTGCCATTCCCCAAATTACTTCCGCTGCGCGGTTCGTCACCATTTCGCGCACTGCGCTGGCCGAACGAACCGTGACCGGCGAGCGCGGATTGCCGGCACCTTGCACTGGCGTGCGCCATGAGAATGTATCTTCGCTAGGAACTTCGCCACCGTTACGCAGTGCAATCGGCTCCATGGCCGTCTGAACTGACTCAACACTTGCACCAGGCTCTAGATTCATCCAGAAGAAATCGTGCTTCGCCAAGGAAAAATCATGGCGAACCTGATCATACGGGGCGAAAGCCATGCCTGCCATCGATCCGCCGCGACGCCGTAGGCTTCCTTTTGTGAGCCAATGAACCCCTGGTTCGGCCACCACGCCGGCCACGGTGTACTCCACAGGCTGCGAAGGCGCATTCGGAGGCGTGACACTGAAGGTATCTCCCACATGCAATCCAGTTTCTGTTGAGAGAAAGTCGGCGATAAGGCAATTCCGACCGCTTGCCAGTTTCTTCATCGCCTCGGCATGATTTCCTTCAACAAAGTCAAACTTGAACATTGGATGGCTGCCCCCGAGGGCCTTTTCAGCATCGAACCCAACGAAGATCACGCTATCGGCACGAGTTGCGTTGGTGAACGATTCGCTGCGCGTAATGTCGGTGGTGAACTTTGGCTGCTCGATAGCGATCGGCAAACATTCGGCACTACGCACGCCGGCCACTTGGCTTACTGCGGCGATATCTGCATCGCTGACCCCTTTCGGAAATCCCACAACCAAATCGGGCATCCACTCACCCGGTACAAATGGCTGGAGCATTGAGTAGCCCCACGTTTGCGTCGCGATATAAAGCCCAAGACCGATAGTCAAAGCAACCGCTGCGCCGACGGTTCGCCAGAGATTGCTCGATAACTGCGAATCGAGCAGCTTGTGATCGACTCGAAAAATCTTTCCTACCAAGGCGCCAAACCAGCGCTCTGCAACAAGCACCGCGAGCGGCGTTAATAGCAGAAAGCCGATCGCCATCGTCGTGTAGCCGAGCATTACCGAAACAGTGTATCGAGCATCGTCTGCAATCGGCGCGAAGAAGATTAACAGCGGGTTGATTGCGATCAAAGCTACGCCCAGCGCCACAAGCCACCACGAAAGTTGAAATGCCGACAGCCGAATTTGCTGCGGCTTCATCGCTTCAAGCGGGCTGGCACGCGTTGCTCGCCACATCGGTACAATGGCCGCCAAAAGGGATCCACCGACTGCGCACGCACCGGAAAGCAATATGCACCACCAGCCAATGGTTGCATCTCGCTCGAAAAGTTCGGGACGCAATAATTTCATCACCGCCAACAATCCCCAACCGGCAGCCAAACCACCGATCCAGCCGATCATCGCCAGCGCTAAGCTTTCCACTGCGATGATTCCCGCTATTTGCCAGCGCGTGAGTGCAACGGCTCGAAGAACGGCAAACTGGCGAATCCTCTCTCCTACACCCATCGAAAGTGCAGTGAAGATAATAAATAAAGCAGCCAACAGCGACATTCCAGTGGCAGCATAAGCTTGTCCGCGCACTGTTTGAGCTGACCAACTGTTTTCTAGCCCGTTTTCAATTTCAGCCGTGGTAACAATCGCAGCAGGAGGAGTCGCACTCGTTAGTCGCTCACTCCACTCGGTATGAAATTGCGAAAGTGAAACAGCATCACGAAGCTTGACTGCTAGGAAACTTATGCGAGGAGGAGAGCCCGTCACTTTTTCAGCAACCGATGGAGCTACATAAAGTGCCGCCGATGCCGGACCACGAGCCGCCCCACGCGCAGGAGCACCTCGTGGAGACAAGGCCGCTTGCGCACCAACTTGCTCAACGATGCCGATAATCTCTACCTTCACCGGAACCGCATCTTCATCGGGTTGATTGGCAGTGCCCGATGACTTGCGAACGATCACGTGGTCGCCGATCTGAACTCCAAGTTGCGCACCTGCGTCTTTGCTGATCACGCCTTTTGCAGTATCTGACGATCTATCCGAATTTTTCGAATCGAGCCACTTACCAGCAACAAGTGGATACGGCGGCTCAATCGCATCGGTGCCAACAATCATGGGTCCCATGCCGCGACGTCCCGATCCAGCCGCCCCACGGCCGGTTTGATTGTTGGGAGACGAAGATCCTTTACCAGCCCTCTCGCCGCGCGGACCGCCTTTTTCGGTTTTTGTGTCCGTGGATGCTTCTACCTGAGCGGTGCGTTTTCCATTCCGGCGTCCCTCGGCCGGACCTTCATCTCTGTTTCGGCCCCGGCCATCGGACGAATCAACGGCGCGATCTTTTCTCACAGTGGCCCGGGTTTGAAACACGGGATTTGCGTCGGCAACCATTGCATCGTTGTTGATCGCCGCCAATAGGTCCGATCCCAAGCTTTCATCCTTGGGCCGATCTGGCACGATCACCAGGTCGTATCGTCCCAAATAATCATCCGCCATTTCATCGAATTGCCCGACAAGAGCATCGTAACCGCTGACAACCCACACCACCGTGCAAGACGTCGCAATAATCGCCAGCGCCGTAATCAGAAGACGGAATCGATGTTGCTTCAAGTGCGCGCCCGCCAACTGCAAAACAATCGATCGTTGACTCATACCGCCACCTCAGATGCTTCGGCGGTTGAGCTATTGAGATCTTGATAGTGAGCTGCCAATGATTGTGGATCGGCGAAGTCAGCCGTTTTGAATTGAGTAATTACCTGGCCATCTTTTAGGACGACGACTCGATCTGACCAGACTGCTACCGACGGCTCGTGAGTGACGACGACGATTGTTCGCTTCATTTCATCATTCAACTTGCGCAGCAAGCGGCAGATCGATTGACCGGTAATTGAATCGAGGCTTCCTGTCGGCTCATCCGCCAAGACCAGCGAAGGCTCCGTAATTAATGCTCGCGCAATGGCTACGCGCTGTTGTTCTCCGCCGCTCAGCGCATCAGGACGATGTTGGCGTCGATCGCGAAGCTTCAGTACGTCGAACAACATTTCGAGACGTCCATCATCGCCGCGCCCTTCACCAGCAGCGCGTAGCGGTAGCAGAATATTTTCTTCGGCAGTTAGTGAAGGGATGAGATTAAAAGACTGAAAAACCAAACCGATGTGCTGCCGTCGAAACTTGGTGAGCTCATAATCGGAAAGGTTACCAAGGTTCTGGCTGGCGATTGTGATTTGCCCTTCATCGATTTTCGTCAGGCCGGCCATTGCATGTAGAAGAGTGCTCTTTCCCGACCCACTGGCCCCCATGACCGCAACGAATTCCCCTTCTTCGATCGTCAAACCAACCTCGCGCAGAGCTTGGACCACTGTCGGACCTTGGCGAAATCGTTTCGTAAGATGCTCCACGACGACCAGTGATTCTTGGGAGCGAGAAGCATTCATTTCGAGTAGCCTAATCCCTTCTTAGCATTCAATCAGTTCTTACTTCTTGCCCGGTGGCTTAACGAGAGGACATTTTAAAGCAACGAGAACAAGCTCGTTGTCTCCTTCCTTCGCCGTCGCGTCTGCTACCGCTTTCTTTGGGTCACCATATTGGTGATTGAAAAGATCCGCTAATCTCAATTTGCTTTTATTTCGTCTGTGGCTTGCAGTACGAAAGTACCACCAGCGAATAAGCCGTCACTAAATTGGGATCCGACTCCATCCATTTTTTATTTGAATTTACCCACGAGCCGTTTTCGTTTTGCCGTTTGGCAAGCTCATCAACGATTTCTTTTCGCCAATCGTGCTTCACACCTTTATCGTCTTCAAAGTAAGGCTCTCCCATCGCGCTGAGGCACTTAGCCAACGTATGGTAATAGTAAAATAAACCGGAGTCGCCCATCGGCGGGTTTTCTTTCGTCGAATAATTTTTCTTGAGCCATGCAAGAGCTGCTTTAACTCGCTTGTCGTCTTTAGTCACGCCGGCATAGATCATGCTTTTCAATCCGGCATAGGTCATTGTGCCATAGCTGCGCAGGCCACCGTCTTCGTTTTTGCCAGCCGCACTACCGCCGCTGTCTTCGGAAACCGTATAGATGAAACCACCATCGGGATTGGCGGCAGCGAACTTTGCTGTGTTGTATTCCGATTCTAAATTCTGACAGCGTGAAACGAAAACGAGAGCCTTTTGAATCGCTACATCGTTACTTTCACGACCTAAATCATGCAGTGCATCGATCAAAAATGCGGTGTTGGAGAGGTCAGGTCGGCTGTTTTTTCCATAGCCAGAACCGCCATAGGTAAAGTCGCTCTTATCTTTCCCTTCATCATTTTCGAGCTGCACACCGATCACATATTGCTCAGCTTTTTTCAGTAGATCATTGTAACGGCCGTCTTTATTTGCGCTGGAAAGAGCTGCAATCGCCAAGCAGGTTTCGTAATTGGGAATGCGTGATTTTTGAGGCGCAATCGCTCCGTCATCCCGCAAACTTTGCTCAAGTAGCTTAAGCGACTTTGCCACAGCCGGATCGTCTGGCGAACGGCCGCTTTTCAACAAGGCTTCAGTTGCCAGCGCCGTCACCCCAATGCCCATCTGTTTGCTGAACGAGCCATCGGCCGCTTGAGCATTGAGCAAAAATTGAATGCCTCTGTCAACGGTTTCCTGATAGAGTTTGGGATCAGCGCCCGTCACTCCCTCGTCGTTGGCTTTGGCAACGTGCGCTGAAAAAAGAATTAAAAGAGCCAATCCCTTCCATGCAATTGGTGATAAGCGATTCCAAGTTGAGCGCAGCATCAGCTTTCTCCATCTCTTGAGAAATCGAACAGTCTTTTAAAGTGTCATTATATAGCGACAGGTTTTGTATGCAGACCTTATGCCAATAGGCATATAAACACAAGTTATTTGATCCGCAGATAAGTCCTTAATATTTCTCGCTATTAGAAAACGGGTGCCTGGTAATATTTTCGCCACACGCGGCGAAATTTTTGCCAGAACAAAGCGTCGATTAGCTGCCAAACTTTTCAACGCGCCGGCCTATTTGATGCAGTTCCATCATTCCAACAATCGATGGGGCAACTACACGGCATGCTTTTTTCTGAGTCTGACACTTGGCAGGTCTTGAACGTAGTTTTCTTCGAGAAATTGGTGGTAAATGCGGCTCAAAGTGTCAATTTTGGTGTCAGGAAGGTGTCAGTAAACTGTCAGGGTTGTGAGCAATGGCGGTCAGCTTAGCGGTGAAGGTGTCGGGGGGCGGTCTATAAGCGGTGCTAATATTGGTGTCCCACGAAGACCACGATGTCCACGAAGATTTGTGTGTGCGCAAGTGATGCCTTCGTGGGACCGCGATCCCCTAACTTGCCTAGACTCTCTGGTCTGATGTTTTGTAAAATAGTGTACATTTGTTTATATTAGAGTTTGTGATACTCTGAAGTTTGGTGGCGCCACCAAGATTGCGAAGATCGGGGTGATGTGCGCGCCGCCTTCGTGGGGCCATGTGTCGGCCTAGGTTGCCTAGGAAGCAATTAGCGGTTAGCAGTTAGCGATTAGCTGAGAAAGGGTCGAAGGGGTAAAGTGCCCAAATGTGTCAGTGTTTTTTTGATAGGGGCCTGACTGACAGAATTCGAAGGGAAAATGTGGTTTTGTTCGAGGGAAATTGAGTTTTAAGTTCCGAATTGTGTCAGAAATGTGTCAGTGATTTAAAGGTTTTTGACACGTTTGTCAGGGATTATTTGACAGTAATTATTATTTGTTAGTGATTAATCGTCTGGGCGGTTTGATGGTAGCAATTAGCCGACATCAGGGTTTGGGTTCAGAAGTTTTATCACAACATACGAAATTGTGAAAAGAAGATCGTTGATAACGGTCCATTACCAAAATGAAACCTGACAGCCCACGAATTGTTTGGGTGGTAGCTACTTTTCGAGTTGCCAAAGACCTGAGACTTATTGTATCATATGTACAGTATTAGTCAAGTAGGCGGCTGGCGGTAGGCAGCAACGCAAGAAGTGGCTGGCAAAAAGAGAATGTCGTTAAGCTTGGACAGAAAAAATATCTTACGGTTGCCACGATAAAGCAATTTTTTGAGAAGTGTGCAGAAGATAAGGCAGTGAATAACAACCGTCCGATTCAGAAAAAGATAAAGCAACGCATTGCAACGCAGTCGAGAAAGAAAGGGGCGTCTGCCAAGCGAAAAACCGCGGCGGATCGCGGCCCATTGGATACTGACACCGGCCGGTGACAGTCGATGGCTGTAAAAATTTGACTATGCCCCTGTCTGGTGGTTCTTCATTGCCATTGCAATGCCGGGCGGGGGTTTTAGAGCTTAGAGTGTGGGATGAAAATTATTTTGCGGCAAAGTCGCTACTTATTTTTGCCGACTATCCATCCAAACTATGACAGCCATTCCTATCAAAGGTATTAGTATAAAAGTTGCTATCTCAGCTATTGCCTCTCCGGCACTCACTTTGCTTGCTAACACTCCCGCCACGATACCACCCATCAGGCAGTACAGAAGCATGTACGTAAATGGGTGCAGCACGTCAGTAGGGAAACGGAGTTTCATCCCCGCATTGTAGCCGATCAAACGCGGCTACGCCTCTTCCACCTCACCGTGAGAGTAGCCAGCAAGGCAATCATCCCGACGACGATTACGCAGAAGCCAAGCAAGCTTTGGGTCGCGGTGAAGGGAACGTTGTAAATGCCAAATTGACCGAGGTAAAGCCTACAGAACGGCCTCGTGTAAAAATCGCCGGCAAGTGTGCCATCTATAAAACCGAATTTCTGGCTTCCTACTGAAATTGTAAAGTCATTGTCGACGTAAACTAACGCCATTGCCACAGCCTCACTTGCAAAACCCAGCACCACAACCAACGCCAGTAGTATCGAAGCGATTCGCATGGGGTGGATTGTAGGTAATACGTTAGTTCAATTGCAGCGATAGAAGCAGTTGTCGATAAAGCACTGAAATGACACCCATGCAATGATGCCGATGATAAAAGTGACTGGGGCGGTCAGAATTAACCACCACAAACCAAAAAACCCAGCAACAGCACCGTTTGCAGCCCCAACAAGAAGCATTATCGCTAATAACGCCACCATCTCGATGATTCTTAATATTAGGTGCCGCATCTCCCCATCATACTCGATCCACCCGGCCAATGCCTTGTCCAGTTTCGACAGCCGCGGCAATGTTGGTAGAATCGGGGACATGAGGTTCCGTCTATCCACACTTATGCTGCTGGTAACCTACATTGCTGTTTATCTAGGCGTCGATCGTGCCACAGCGCATACTCGCTACAATAATGATCTAGGTGGACTGGTTCTTAAGCTCTCAATCGCAGTAATGGTGTAATTGGTGCGTGGTGCGAAAGACGAAAACGCCACGTCCAAGTGTCAGTCCACTAGAACCTCATTAGCTCGCGTCTGCCGCGTTCCGGTCGCCAACGTTCTGAGTGTCCACAGAAGGACAAATGCGTGGGAAAGACGACAAGAGAAGGGATGGTTCTTAATGCAAGATGCAGAGTTCTTTGAAATACCGCTAGCATCGAGCAAGTAAGTAATCGAGTAGGAAAACAAGGCGACGCTAGCTAAAACGCGCGCATTTTGACAGGTTACTTGTCGAACTAAGTGTCTTTATTATTAATTTTTATGCTGGATTGGTTATTCACGGGTAAACGAGGTGTTGAAACGGTTGGTTGTGAACTCTGAGTTAGAATACCTTTCTTCCAATTTGGCCAAGTTGCGACCTCGTTGTTGGCCTTATTAATTTGATCTCGGATTTCCTGTTCACTCATTTGTCACCCTCCTTAGAAATCGCACGGCCAAATAGGGTATTGGCTTCGACTTCCAAATCGAGATAAGATGCTGGCTTCATTTGAATTCTAAGCCTGGCCTTTGAAATCTGCCAGTCCACCTTTTTTCCGGTCTTATCTTCTTTTCGGACAAGTGGATAACTTGACCCCAGTTGCATTGAAAAAAGATCGAAAAATCTTCTCGGGCCTATTCCCACAAAGGCATGAAACTTTACCTTATTTTCCTCGTCGGCTCTAACGCCGGGGATTGTGGTGATAGAGTCGTCATGAAATTCGAGAGTTTTACTTTTAGGGTAAGGCTCGACATAAACGACTCGCTCGATGCCAGCGGCGATAATATGTTTCGCACAATTGTGACATGGAAACGTCGTGCAATACAATGTCGCACCTACGGTTGACAGTCCGTTGCGCGAGCAACTCAATATCGCTTCCATTTCAGCATGAACTACACGACCATATTCCGTCAAATCAGAAATAACGCTCTTATCAAGCAGGTCTCTCAATTTCTCCCGGTCGAATCCGTACACCGGCTCCGTTCCTTGCTTAACGATATCTTCGATTATTCTTACTTGCTCTGCCCGGTTTGAATCTCCATCCGGGCGCTTGTAATCTCTTCCGAATTCTTGATCGTCGATACACCCATCTGAAGGGCGGCGAGTCGGCCAATATAAACCTCCTCCCGCTCTGGGACAATCATTCGCACCGGCGGACAGGATTTGCGAATCACGAGTGACTACAGCCCCAACCTGACGTGATAAATCAGCTGAACGCAATGCCGCGGAAAATGCTAGAAACATTGCATGTTCGTCAAACGTGGGAGTAATGAATGGGTTGCCAAACCAAAGCTCCACCATTCGGTTAATATCCCATCGCAATCGATCGTGATCATGCGACACACGAACAAAAAAATCAGCCATATGAAATGTCTTATTCACTCGCTGACCATGCAACACTTTAATCTC
>CAZIGP010000112.1:0-3624 GCA_964538425.1 uncultured Pirellulales bacterium
GGCGAATGCCCTTCGCCAATGCCAATTCGCGTAGGCATCGTGCTGAGCGATATGATTCACGATCGCAATTTACCCCAACTATTATTTGAGGAAGACCGAAAGTTTGGGCGGGTATCTCACGTCCTGGATCAAGTCAATCGAAAATTAAAGGGTTGCGAATTGTATTGCGCCACCATTCATGGGGCTCAAAAAGAGTCTGGGGCAGCGATTGCTTTCACTTACATTCCAGATATTTCGGTGCCCGAAGCTTAAAGCGACCGGTATCTGGTTTGACGTACCGGACTTTAGGAGCTCAGGCGTTGACTTTTTAGCCCTTTGGCGTACATACTCTTAGATTCGTGCAGATGCAGGTGGCTGTGGCAACGGCTACCGGTCTGCGAGCTATTTTGTGAACCTGGTCGCGGAGGATGCTGGCCATCGACAAGAATCATCGCATTAACGAACAAATTCGCATTCCACAGGTGCGAGTCATTGCAGCAGACGGAGCCCAGTTGGGCGTATTAGCTACCGATCAAGCCTTAAGTTTGGCGCGCGAACAAGAGTTGGACTTAGTTGAGGTTGCTCCTAGTGAGCGGCCACCGGTTTGCCGAATTATGGACTTCGGCAAGTTCAAGTACCAGCAAAAAAAGAAGCAACACAAGCAACATTCGCATCACACCAAGATTAAGGAAATTCGTGTAAGGCCGAAAACGGGTGACCATGACATTGAAACAAAGGTCAACCAAGCCCGCGGTTTCTTGGCTCACAAAGATAAAGTGATTATCTCTGTCGTTTTCCGTGGACGTGAGCTTGCACACATTGAAGAAGGCCATCGTGTGCTGAAGAATGTGCTGCAAATGCTTGAAGACGCCGGCAAGCTAGAAGCTCCGCCTTCGCACCAAGGCAAACGAATTGTCTGCACGATGGGACCGAAATAGGGCGGGACCGAAATAGAGCTTCTAAAGATTTTGAACCGATTTGAAAATTTGCTCAAGCCCAGAGTTACAACCTCTGGGCTTGATTCGTTTTGACACTCTGCCATAGTGATTTCATCGTTGCTCTCTGCAGATTTTCTTTATATTTACGCGGATGAGGTGCACTTGTGCGCGTGCTAATTGCCGACGCTTTTGAAACTTCTGGACGTGACGCTTTAGCGGCACTTGGCTGCGAAGTGTTTTACGAGCCGAAGCTAAAGGATCAAGCGTTGGTCGATGCTGTGCAGCAAAAACAGCCCGATGTGCTGGTAGTTCGCTCAACACCGGTGACCGAGGCGGTTTTGAATGCAGGCCTGCTTAAACTCGTCGTGCGAGCAGGAGCTGGGTATAACACGATCGATGTGGCGACCGCTTCAAAACGTGGTATTTTTGTTTCCAACTGTCCTGGCAAAAACGCTATCGCCGTGGCTGAATTGGCGTTTGGATTGATACTTGCGCTCGATCGGCGCATTGCTGACAATGTCATCACGATGCGCGCGGGCGAATGGAATAAGACCGAATTTTCAAAAGCCCGAGGATTGTTGGGTCGTACGCTAGGATTGATCGGAATAGGACAAATTGCCCAGGAGATGATCCCGCGAGCTAAGGCCTTTGGCATGCCGGTTGTGGCGTGGAGCCGTAGCTTAACTGCTGAGCAGGCAGAGCAATTGGGCGTGGAGCGGAAAAGCTCACCTCTGGAAGTCGCTGCGGCGTCGGATGTCGTCAGCCTTCATCTCGCACTGGCCAAAGAAACACGCGGCTTCATCGGTGAAGAGTTTTTTAACGCCATGCGATCTGGGACCTATTTCATTAATACATCGCGCGGCGAGGTCGTCGATCAGGATGCGATGCTTGTTGCCATTCGTAATCGTGGCTTGCGAGCCGGCCTCGATGTTTTTGTCAACGAACCAAGCTCTGGGGTTGCGGAATTTACGGATCCGATTGGTAAAGAGCCTGGAGTCTATGGCACTCACCACATTGGGGCATCCACCGAACAAGCTCAAGAGGCCATCGCCGCTGAAACGGTTCACATCATCCGGACCTTCCAAGAAACGGGACGGGTACCCAACGCGGTGAATATTGCCGATCGTAGCCCTGCGACGTGTATGTTAATCGTTCGGCACCGCGATCGGCCGGGCGTGCTTGCACGCGTGCTCGATGCGATCAGCACGGCCCGCATTAATGTGCAGGAGATGGAAAATGTAATCTTCTCGGGCTTCGAAGCAGCCGTAGCACGCATTCATTTGGAAAGCGAGCCTTCCGCAGAAATGTTAAATTCGTTGCAGAAATCAGATGCGGATATTTTTGAATTACGCTTAACTGCAATTCAAAAAGCGCCCAATTAAAAATTATCGAACTGCAACCTTAACTACATCCACTGTAACGGGTCTCGCTCCTGCTTGCTCGCCCACACTTTTGCCGTTGGAAATTGCGAGGCCAGTAGTTCTGCCAATCGTTCGACCGCAAATCTTTCGCTGGCAAAATGGCCGGTGAGGATAAGCCCGATGGTAGTCGATTCGGCTTCCAGGCATGTGTGAAATCGGGTTTCGCCTGTGACAAAGCAATCGCAACCGGCGCGACGAGCGGCGGATAATAGCTCACCAGCACTGCCGCAGGCAATCGCTACGGCGCGGACGGGCATTTGGGGATTTCCAACCAAATGAACGCCGGGTAAGTTGAGAAAATCTTTTAATCGATAGGCGATGCTGGTAAGTGTCGCACCGTCTTCTGGAAAACCGAAACGCCCTGTGCCGAGCTTAGGATCATCGGCATCGGGCAGAAGCGGACCGACGTCGGTAAGTCCCAAACCTTCCGCCAAACGCTGGTTGATGCCAGAGCGGGCGGAGTCGAACGCTGTGTGAGGGCTGAACACTGCAATGCCAGAGGTAATCAACTGCAACAACATGCGGCCTTCCGGCGTTTCGGTAGTGATCCGCCGCACGGCAGTAAATGGCAGCGGATGATGCGTCACGATGAGGTCCGCCTTTTCAGACACGGCTTCGGCGACACTTGCGGGTGTTACCGTCAGGCATGTCATTATGCGCTCGACTGGACGGCGCGAATCACCAACAAGCAAGCCGACATTGTCCCAATCGGCTGCCAACTTGGGCGGAGCGAAGTTTTCGAGAAACGCAGCGATATTAGAAACAGTAAGCATAAAAATGCCTGTGGTCCGATGATTCAACGTCTGGTAGCCTAAATGTCAGCAAACAGATTACCAGACGCCCGACTATCAGTCACCTCATCCATGAAAATTGGAATTCACCTACCGAGCTTGCGCGTGCCCATGGCTAAGGGCATTCCTTTAGCAGCAAAATTAGGAGCCGATGCCATTGAGATCGACGCTCGATGGAGCTTGAAACCCGGTGAATTGACACAAACTGCATTGCGGCAATTAAGGAAGATGCTCGACGATCAACGGTTGCGGGTATGTGCGGTCTCGTATCGTACTCGCAGGGGTTATGACACAACTGACGAACTTGATCGCCGTGTGGCGGGCACTAAAGAGGCCATGCAAATGGCTCAGGCTTTGGGAGCTTCGGTTGTCGTCAACCACATCGGTCAAATTCCCAGCGAGCCTGAAGGCCCGCAGTGGAATTTATTATTACAAGTACTTACCGACTTAGGCCGACATGGACAGAAAATTGGAGCCATGTTGGCAGCGCAAACC
>CAZIGP010000112.1:3634-9589 GCA_964538425.1 uncultured Pirellulales bacterium
AAACCGTCATCGCCTACGGTGCTGATTTAGAACGGATTATTGCGGCTTTGCCCGATGGTTCGATTGGTGTGGATCTCGATCCTGGCCAACTGGTCATGAATGGCTTTAGCCCTGTAGAAGCGGTAGAAGCTTTATCGCCACACATCATGCATGTTCATGCCACGGATGGCGTTCATGACCGAAACCGTGGACGAGGCCAAGAAGTGCCCTTGGGTCGGGGGTCGGTTGATTTTCCGGCGTTGCTGGGAGCACTGGAAGAACGTGGTTATCGTGGGTATTTCACGATTCAGCGTGATATGGTGGAAGATGCTGAATATGAAATTGGTTCGGCAGTAAAATATCTGCGGAATTTGTAAATTTCCCGAAGCCAAAAACTTGGAGTAACAAATATGTTCTGTCTCAAGTGGTTTTTTACGCTTAGTTTTATGGCATTGCCAAACTTAGTTTTTACGGCCGAACCAACACAAACTGAAAAAGCTCAAACTTCACTTGCGAAAGAAAAGCTAGAAAAAAAGTTTGAAGAAACACTGACGGGAGCAACGCTGACTGGACACTTTACTGATCAGAGCAAGTCGGGAGGGGCGCTTCCGAAAGAAGAAAAATACACGATTGAATCGGTTACCAAGCTCCAAGATGATTACTGGCTGTTCAAATCACGCATCCAGTATGGCGACCACGATGTGACGCTACCGTTGCCACTGCGAGTGGTTTGGGCAGGTGACACGCCGGTCATTACCCTCGATGATGTCCCTGTTCCTGGCTTTGGCAAATTCACTTGTCGGGTAATGATTTACGACAACAAGTATGCCGGCACTTGGGACGGTGGTAATCACGGCGGATTGCTATTTGGCAAGATTACTAGAATTGAAACGAAAGATAAGAAGTGACGACATTTCCATAAACTATTTTTCATAAAAATGCGGACTCTTGTCGCCTGTCCAAAGTGTAACCGCCAATATGACGCCGAGGGGCTTTCCGTCGGCAAGAAGTTTCATTGTCATTGCGGGTCCGTATTGAAAGTAGAGCAAGCGAAAGGACTCGACGCTTCGGTGGTTTGCTGTTCGCAATGTGGCGCACCACGAATGAAGGGATCGCTCAGTTGCGATCATTGTGATGCCGATTTCACGCTGCATGAGCGCGATCTCGATACGGTTTGCCCTCAGTGCATGGCCCGAGTAAGTGACAAGGCAAGGTTTTGCCATCATTGCGGCAAGCGCATCAATCCCGAAATGGTCGCTGGAGAAAAATCGGAACTTTGTTGTCCGGTCTGCAAGCCAACGCGTCCATTGATCAGCCGAAGCTGGGGAGACATTTCGATCTTAGAATGTAATCGCTGCGCGGGAATGTGGCTTAGTCACGACTCATTTCGAATTGCCACCGAACAAGCTGCTGCTGAAACAAAAGACGCAAGTCGTATGACCGCTCCGCGAAATGCACGCGCTCCGAACGTTGATGCAGTGCCTCCCGATGGCGGCAAACGTTATCGACCTTGCGTGGTTTGCAACCAACTCATGCAACGGCAACAGTTCGGCCGTGGCAGCGGTGTGATTATCGACCTTTGTAAGAATCACGGCTTATGGTTCGATGCCGATGAATTATCCCGCATTATCGACTGGATACAAACCGGCGGTGCGGCTCAAGCGGAACGAGAGGAAGAGACCGATCGGGCACGAGAGGAAGCACTTGAACGCCGTAAAGCTGCTAATAATGTCGGTAAAAAGCGAGTCGATCAAAATCCTTGGGCCAGTGATGGTGGCGCTGAATCGTTTTTAGAAGAAGCGATTCGTTGGCTGTTCCGAGTATGACAAGATAGTGCCAAGATCCGGGATTATCCACTATTTCGTACAGGGTTGCGCTAAAGCCGCGTTGATGGCATTTTGAATGTTCTTACTGCTGGAAGTTAAGAATCTGGCTCGCAGCCAATCGACCGATGTAAGTCCTTTAGATGAACCAATAATCGTATCTCCCACGTTGCCACCGGCGCTGACAATATCGACCTTCACAGCAACGATTGTGTCGACTCCTGTGCCGCCGGTCATCTTATCGTTGTCACGGGCATTTTTAACACGAGGATTGCGGTTATTGAATTCATGGTCGCCAAACAGGTAATCGCCGCCATCGTTGCCGATGAGTTCATCGACGCCGTCGCCACCAAAGATCACATCGACCGCGCTGCCGCCGATCAATAGGTCGTTACCATCGCCGCCATCAATGAGTGATGAAATGGACGTGTTGTTATCCAGCGTATCGTCACCAGCACGGCCAAACATCTGTAAGCACTCAATGCCTTGCGCACGGAAAGCGGGGCTGGAACCGAACGATCCGACACGCACCGTGTCGTTGCCGCTAGTGCCTTCGATATGAAGACAATCTTTCGTTCCGCCAGCCCCGTCGAACCGCATTGTTAAATCGGTCTTTGAGGGAAGTTTGACGATGAAATTATCACTGCGGGCATTTGAGCCAATCAGAGTAAGTTCCAACGCGCCATCAAAAACGTAGTGAATATCAACGTCATTGCCGAGACCAGCAAAACCGCGGATGCGATTGTTTCGCACTTCGACATTACTGTTGTGTAAGCCGACTTGGCCGCGATCGCTGATGATAAGTTTGTCGTTACCACTATCTGTATCGATGGCGAATGCGCCGGCGATGGCATCCAGCGTGCCAGTATTTGTTGGAGCATTTGACGAAACATTTATGGTATCGTCTCCGCTGCCACCTTTAACTACCACGACGCTGGTTGCAGCGACCGATAATACATTAACGGTATCTCCACCTGAGTTGCCTTGCAGGAGAAGGTTGCTGTTTGCGGCGTTTGTCAACAGATTGATCGTATCATTCAAGCCGTTGCCATTGACCGTCACACTCGTACCGGCGAGTGTGCTAACAACATCAATGTTGTCACTCAACGATCCGGCATCAAGGATGAAAGTTTCGATTGTGTCGAACGTAATCAGTGCTGTGCCAGTTCGCATGAAGGTGGTCGCGGTCAACGTGTAATTCGCTGCTACGGCATGTGCAATGTCGTCGAAATGCAGCGTATCGCCGATGGCTAGAGTGTTCGTTGTCGGGCCCGCCGTAAGAGAGCTGGTCGGTGAAGCATCATGGCCATTGCCATGAATTGTCATGACACCAAGAACGCCATCTAGTGAACCGACGTTGCCAAGAGTTATGACATCGTTGCTTGCACCGGTATTGAGCGTATAAGCGACCGCAGCATCCGTGGAGAGAACGTTGAAGGCATCGATCCCCGCTGTACCATTTAAATGCAAGTTTGACAAATCGGTGTAGTTGACCGGCCCGTTTCCGGCACGTTGCACCAGTGAATTGGTGAGCGTTACAGTTCCAGCCGTGGTGGTGTTGAACGTGAGTGATTCATTGTTGCCGCCGGCATGGATTGTGAAGCCTGAAGCGCCGATCGTGGTCAAGGCAATGTCTGCAAAGAGATCCGTTCCACCACCAGCATTCACGGTAGTTGCTGTGTTGGCGTGAGTCGAAGCGATGTTGAACGTATCAACTCCAGCGGTGCCGTTGATGATCAGCGTACTCAAGCCAGAATATTCGAGAATGCCGTTGCCGCTGCGTTGCACGGTATTGCTAGAGATATCAACCGTGCCTGTAGCACTAGTCTCTAACGTTAGCGACTCCCCGTCATCTCCCGCGTTGATCGTTAATCCCGCAGCACCAATGGTGGGGAGATCAATCGAGGCAAACACATCCAGACCATCGCCGGCATTGATTGTGGTGTCTGTCGTGGCATGGGTTGAAGCAACATTAAACGTATCAGCGCCGGCGGTGCCGTTAATTTCCAACGAGGCGAAGTCGTTATAGTTCACAGGGCCGTTGCCCATGCGTTTGACGGTCGTTGCCGAGACGTCAACCGCTCCTGTGACTACAGTGTTTAGCGTGAGTGATTCACTGTTGCCGCCGGCGTTGATATTTAGCCCAGCTAAGCCGATCGTGGTTAGATCGATATCACCAAAGAAGTCTGTGCTTCCTGCGGCGTTGATGGTTGTAACGGTCGATACTTCCGTCGATGCAACGTTGAATGTATCGCCGCCAGGCGTGCCATTGATAACGAGAGCACTCAAGCCGGAATAATTTACTTGGCCATTGCCACTTCGTTGCACGAATGCTGAAGAGATATCTATCGTGCCCGCCGTCGTTGTATTTAGCGCTAGCGATTCACCATCACCACCAGCGACAATCGTAAGGCCTGCCGCGCCAATCGTCGTCAATGCGATATCGTCGAATAAATCCAAGTCACCTAATGCATTAACTGTGGTATCGGTCGTGCCATCGGTTGATGCAACATCGAAGGTGTCGACTCCTGCGGTGCCATTGATTTCCAGCGTAGCGAAACCGCCATAGTTCACAGGACCATTGCCCATTCGCTTGACCGTTGTCGCTGAGATATCGACGGTTCCTGCGGAAGCAAGGTTGAGCACAAGCGATTCGCCATCGCTACCAGCATTGATCGTGAGGCCCGCAGTACCAATGGTCGTGAGATGGATCGCAGCAAACACATCCAGGCCGTCACCGGCATTGATTGTGGTATCGGTACCAGCATTTGTCGAAGCGACGTTAAACGTATCAGCGCCCGCGGTACCATTGACGATTAGTGTGGCAAAACCGCCGTAATTCACCGGACCGTTGGTCATCCGTTGGACCGTGGTTGCTGAGACGTCAACTGTTCCTGCGACCACAGCGTTTAGTGTGAGTGATTCGCTGTTGCCTCCGGCATTCAGGTTAAGCCCAGCCAAGCCAATGGTGGTTAGGTCGATATCCCCAAAGAGGTCCGTGCTTCCTGCGGCATTAATCGTCGTAACTGTCGATATTGCAGTCGAAGCGACGTTAAAGGTATCTGCTCCCGCGGTGCCGTTGATATCGAGCGTCGCCAGACCCGTGTAATTCACCGGGCCGTTGCTCATGCGTTTCACTGCTGTGGATGAAACATCGACGGCACCCGTGACATTCGTGTTGAGCGTGAGTGCTTCGCCATTACCACCGGCGTTAATCGTCAGCCCCGCGGTGCCAATGGAAGTGAGATTAATGCTTCCAAAAATATCTAAGCTAGCCAGTGCATTGATAGTGGTTACTGTGCTAGAGGCTGTCGAAGAGACATAGAAGGTATCGGCCCCCGCGGTACCGTCGATTTGCAGCGAGGCAAATCCGCTGTAATTTACTGGACCATTGCCAGAACGTTGAACCAATAAATTAGAAATGGCAACTGTTCCGGTGACTGTTGTTTTGAGAATCAACGATTCGCCGTCCCCGCCAGCATCGACGGTTAACCCTGCGGCATCGATCGTTGTCAAATCGATGTCCGTGAAGATATCTAAACCACCGGCAGCATTAACGGTAGTGGCGGTACCGATGGCTGTAGAATCAATGTCAAACGTATCAATGGCGCTCGTACCATTGACAATTAACGTGCCCAACCCTGAATAGTTCACCGGGCCACTAGCGCTTCGTTGCACAAGTGCGGAGGTGATATTAACCGTGCCCGCAGTCGTTGTATTTAGCGTCAGCGATTCGCCATTGCCACCTGCATTAATAGTAAGCCCTAAGGTACCAATACTGGTGAGATCAATCGCGCCAAAACTATCCAAGCTGCCACCAGCACTAATTGTTGTTGCTGTGCCGGAGTTCGTTGATGCAACATTGAATGTGTCGATTCCGGCCGTACCATTGATCAGCAATGTCGCAAAGTCGTTGTAGGTTACTAACCCATTACCGCCAAGCTGCACGGTGTTGCTGGTAACCGTGACAGTTCCTGCAACGACAACATTGAACGTAAGTGATTCGCCGTTGTTGCCTGCATTGAGTACCAGCCCACCTGAACCAATCGTGTTAAGGCCGATGGTGGCGAAAACGTCGGTTCCGCCATTGGCATTGATCGTCGTTGCTGTACCTGAGGCCGTAGAAATGATCGTGAAGTTATCAGCGCCGCCA
>CAZIGP010000113.1:0-9543 GCA_964538425.1 uncultured Pirellulales bacterium
ATGACCATGACGCCGGCCACGATAGTTGGGAGCCTCTAAAAAGATGGACTGGAGGCGATACTGAGAGGCCAGGTTTTTTGCCAATCCGCGAACGTAGTCTCGAACTGCAGGACTAGCGGGGGTCAGTGCATGGGGATAACTGTCACCCAGTGCGTTGTGCACCGTGTGTTCAGGATGTGCAAGACCCAGCGGCGTATTGTGATTGCAAACCGTCCACGCCGTAAGTTTAAGTCCGTATCGCTCCAATCGCTGGTTAACCTCCGCAAACCAATCGGCCTTACTTGCCAATTGCCCTTTGCGTGGCCGCAGTGGCGTGTCCGAAAAGAATTCTGCCCGGGGATGAAAATACGCGACACCATCTTCCGGCATGTAACAGGTTCGTCGTGGATTGTGGGGCAGTACAAACCATCCCGCATGATAAACGCTGGCAAGATATAGCGTCGTGATTCCAGAATCTGCGAGATAGGACAGCACCTGGTCGGTCCCTTCATCGTCCAAATCCCAAGCAAACAGACAAATAGCAGCATCCATGATTTCTTATCGCTTGCCCCCGATTGTTGCCGCAGACGCGGACCCGGCAAATTCTCGTTCGGCGGTCCGATATTCATGGACAAGCCGACTCGCACTGTGAAAAATCAGTGTCAGTTCGTCCATGGTTTCGAAGAAGCGAGCTCCCTGGGAAATCCACCGCTGCGCAGCTTCGAGGCCGCTCGCCGTAGTTCCGAAGGGAACACCTACGCGCTGGCAAATGGCAAGAATCTCCTCCATCGGGCCGCGCACGTCGGGGTGGTCGTAATCGCCAGCGTGTCCCATTGCAATCGAGAAATCTCCCGGACCGAGGTAGACCATATCGACCCCAGGCGTGGAAATAATTTCCTCAGCTCGTTCGTAGCCGAGCCTGGTCTCGATGTGGACGACAAGCACTGTTTCTTCGTTTTGTTCTTCCATCCATGTTTGCCAATCGGGCGGTTGCCGATAGTCGCTGCTGCCATAGCCGGGGGCAATTGCTCGCGTGCCGACGGGCATAAACTTGATGTAACTGCGTAAGGTCTCGACGTCGCTTCGTGACTCCGTTCGAGGAAGCTGAATTCCGGTGATCCCGCATTCGAGTAGTTTGGCGATTTCAGCTCGATCCAGTTGTGCGGCCTTGGCAATGAGCGGCAGACCAGAATCACGGGCTGCCATGACCGACGCCGCCATCATAGTCGGCTCGAACCATGCATGTTCATATTCGATAAATCCAAAATCAAACCCCGCTTGACGATAAAGCTTAAACAGGGAAGGACGGAGATATTCAGAGACCATTCCTCCCACGAGGACATCCCGTGATCGCAGTCGTTGCCGCAAACTGCGGGCTGCGGCAGGAAGTGAGAAGTCTCCAGCAATCTGAGTGCTGACTTTGGCCATGGGTCATTGATTCCGTGGAAATGAGTTCGCGGCCCGCAGGGGTAGTTCGGCGACTTGCTTAATCCAGTTGGCTGTCCATCCAACGGTTTGAGGGTCATCATCGATTGTTAAAAAAACGATACCAGCGACCCTGCCTTCGTGAGCTAGCTTCAAAGCTGTTTCGCATTGAGACTTAAGCAAGTCCAGAGGCATCGGCCTGGGTCCCGCACCGTGGCCGTAGTCGTACAAATACAGCCCCAAGACCACTGGCTTACCTGGGAAGTCCTTTTCACAATGCGCTACATTCTTTTCGAGGTCGACAAGATCTTTGGCGTCCCAGGTCCAGAGATTAATGACATCCAACTCGCGGATGTACTGGTCAATGTTGGGCCGTCCAAAGTTCATGGTGTAAACCACTCCCCAAATATCGATAGGCTGTTTTATGGCTTCTAACCGCCGCTTTAGTGTCCGGATATGCTCGGGTTTAAACCCTTTATCGACAGCTATGCTAGTCATGTCGTCAAGCATTACACCTTCGATATTAGGAAATTCTTCTTTCAGCTTTATAATTTGATTAACTCGGTTCTGATATTCAAAAGATTTGTAAAGATCAGATGGGTTACCATGCTCATCGTGACCGTCGGGCATGATTTCCCAAACAATGCGCGAACAATGACACACAGACTTCGTTTGAGATCGGGCGAGAGTTTGATCGTTCGGAATGCCATCGCTGGCAATCACGACATTCGGCGTTCCTAAAAGCTCAGCTCGTCGGGCAGTGCTCGCAGAAGCAAACGTCGCCACGGTATGTTCGGCGTCGTTTCCTTTAGCCATATCAGGATTGCCCCATACCCATAAGATGTCGCAGACTCTTCTAATCTGCCGAGAAGCTTGATTGTCTTCTGCAGAGACAACCCATTTTGGCATGATGCATGAAATCATGACGGTACCAAGGACTACGATAACTAATTGATTAATTCGCATATCTATCCTTTTGCTGAGTTTGATCTTCGAAGCAATCACCGAATCACTCTGTTAATTTGAAGTCATGTTTGGATTGGGTTCCAGTTCCGACTTCAACGACTAGTGTCGAGCCAGAATTAAATTGAGCTGGGAGGTATTGTTCACGTTGCCCTCCTCGACGTTCCGCGTGTTCTATGTCTTTTGATGCCATTGATGACGACGGTGCTGCTGATCGATACCCGCGAATCTCGACTCGATGCTTGCCGATAGGTACCCCTCCCTTTCCGTCGGCTAAATACTCACCGTCCTTAATCGAGCTGCCTGAAACGGGCCCAGCAGTTCCATCGATCGGATAAAAGAGGAGATCTCCATTTTTCACTGGCTGGCCTTGATAAGTGACTTTACCGCTGACCACGATCTTCTCAATGCCAGACTTATCGCACCCAGAGGAGGCCACCATTACCATTGCCGCCAGAATTGGAATGAATAATCTTTGAATCGCCATTTCAGTCTCCACGCAGCATTGCTTAGATTATTGACTGAGGATTTGTTTCAGCGGGATAAATTGATTTTTCTGTCCGTGACTTGGACGAGCAGTGCGTTAGCCACCAACCGGTGCCCAATTGCATTGGGATGTTCAAAATCAAGTAATAGGTCGCGAATCGCCTTCCCCGGCGCGGATACATACTCGGCATACAAATTCCAAACATCAATAAGTGGTACCTGTTCGTCTCTGGCAACTTCCCGGACAACCTGGGCATATTGTCCTAGTAAGAGATTTCTCCATTTGGCGTCGCCGTCGTAAGCCAGTTGGTTCGGTGTCATGAGAATGACGCGGACGTTCTTAGCCTTCAGGCTTCGCACAATTTTCGTGAGATTATCGGCGTAGTTTCCTCGATCGGCGTGAACGTGATCATTTTTGTTTCCAAGCCTATCGTTTTCGTCACTCTGTGCAGCACGATTGAGTGCGACTCGCGAACCACTGCTATCTGGCTCATGCAGATTCGCTGGCTGCCCTGCATCCCACCAGGAATCGTTGATACCAAATTGCACGACGACCCAGGTGGGAGACTTTGCCAGGATGTCGACTTCCAGTCGCGCAAGAGCCTGATCAGTGCGTGCGCCGCTAATTCCTTCATTGTCGACTAAATATATAACATCACTTTGCGATTGAAGCTTATCTCGTATTACATCGGAGTAGACATACAACCAAGAAGAACTACGATCGTCCGGGATCACCACATTATGGGAAGCATTTTTTGGGTCGTCGACATTCTCTCCACGTGTACTTACTCCAGCCGGCCGACCAGTTTGCAACACATCTACTTTGCGTGGTGCCGTCGTCGAGTCGCCAAATGACACAATGGTGATGGGCGACTGATCTCTTCCACTAACACTTTCCAAGCTACACATATAAAAAATGGTCAAAAGTGTGATGTCAAACGCTATCGGAAGCGAATGTATCTTTTTCCAAAATAAGGAGTTCATATACCTTGATCGACCGACGTGGAATTAAAGGGCGTTGCGATTCACCGTCTCGCCGCCGGCACGAGTTGCTAAGGATTCAAGAACTGACTGGTCAGCGTTATCGCTTAAGAAATGCACGCTGCCATCGACAAATGTGAAGTAGGCACCTCCTCGATGCCAACTAGAAAAACCGATCTCGCTAAACAACTCTTGAAATGACGAGCCCCCATCACCATCGATAGGATCAATGTCAGCATTTCTTCCACCTGGTACAGATAACGGTCCGTTAATTCCTTGCGCCATATCCTGAACATCGTGAGCTACCCAAAAGTATCCGTAATACGCTGGCCCCGAAGCAGCTTTACCTTTGGCACCAGTTACTTCGCCAAGAAACAGGGTATTGCTTGTGCCATCGATGACATCAGCGACACGTACCGATTTGATATTAAAAAGGACGCCGTTAGCATCATTTCGAACTGCTAGCTTATTGCCCAAACATCCCATTTGTCGACTGTCTGCCACGCCAGCGATATTTGTCATGCGAAAATCATGGTTGGGATCGCTAGGATCATTGCTCCAAAGCGAACAGCAAATGACCCAGGCTCCGGCATTCTCATCGGAAGGACAAACGTACGTATTAATCAATGCTCCAGCAGCTTCGCGCGAACCAGCCGCGCTGTGATCGTTTGTTCGAAAATTAATTCCTAAATAGCTGACATTCTCTTCAAGATAGGGTAGGACATAAGTTCCCCAACCCCAGCCATAATATTGAGAAAGTCCAGATGGCGGAGGCGGCCATGTTGAGCAACCACCGGTCCACCAAAGATCGACTCCTGCCGGAAACTTCTTCTTCGCGCTATGATAATTGTGGAGCCCTATTCCAACTTGCTTGAAGTGGTTTGCGCATTGGGTTCGTCGAGCCGATTCGCGCGCGGCTTGCACTGCCGGTAAAAGTAATGCGATTAGTATGCCGATGATGGCAATTACCACAAGCAGCTCGACGAGAGTAAAACCCTTTGCCAACAACGTTGCATAACGAACAGATAGCTTGTTCATAATAACCTCCAAAGTCATTGCGGTTTTTAACGAGCCACCGGCTCCAGACCGTTTTGCGTAACTCGCATAAACTGTCCACGCAGTGAAGATTCCCAGTTATCCATATACACATATAGTACGAGATCCGGTTCGACTTCAATCATCACGCCTTGGGACCACAGACTGGTTTCAATTCTGGTCCCTTGATCCCAATTTAAGCCCCCGTCTCGACTGAGATGAACACAGTTCCCAGGCATACGGTGCCCCAAAAGTAGAGCATCCGATTTAGTGCACACCATTGCTGAAGCCCAGCCAGGTACGGCACTACGAGCCCAAGAACTCCACGTATTACCATCGTCGGTCGATCGAGTTTCCCACATTGTGGTAGCGACCTCTGGCCGACTGTATGCAACTATTTCTCCATTAGTTAGTTGAGCAATACTTGCTTCACAACCACCATCATCAGGTGGATTCATCAACCAATTGCGCTGATGAACTGATTCTCCAGACGCTGGTCCATGCATGGATGACACCGACCACGTTTGTCCGTTATCCTTCGAGCGCAGCACAAATCCAAATCGATTTAAAGCATAGTGAAGATATTGTTTCATCTCTGATTCTGCAGCAGCTATTTCTGCGTCGTTCATTTTGCCATATCCTTCAACATACGCAGGCCACAACCAAGTGCCGTCTCGAGTTTGTATCATCGGATTGTAGGGATAAAAGTGAGAACAGTCGGCTGGCAACCCAGTAATCTTTGCCTCCGCAAGTTCGGACCAGGTTTTTCCACTATTGTTCGATTCGGCCCGCAGAATTTGTTTCTTATTGTGAACTGCCGAAAATAGCACCAGCTTATCTTTGGTGGCGTGCAGCACACCGCCATGTGCATTATTACCACTTTGAAGAAATGGCCCGGGTAGTTCTGCCAACATTCTCCAAGTTCGGCCGTTATCGTCAGAGTCGATGAGCACTGGTGGCTTACCGGGGCTAGGAATCAACATCACCAGTTTGCCATTGGGCGCGCGGGTGATCGAGCACATCCGTTGCCAACTTCCTGTAGGAAAGATCGTAAACCAGTTCTTTCCAAGTTTGATGTTTTCATCCCATTGCTGTGTAGGTTCCGAAGTGCCTCGCACAACAATATTTTTGAACCTAGGTTGGTAAAATCCCATTAACCCGAAACGCCCCGCCGTTTTAAATGTAGAATCACGAACCGGTTCGAAGCCACGACCATCTACCCACACTTGAATTTCATCGCCAGCCATTTTTGCACGGACGTGATGCCAAGTATCTACTTCAGACGTTACACCCGGTATTGCGCCCAATTTTAGGCAGCGCGTCCACCCAGATGCATTATCGACTTTGCTAATCGCGACCCAAAAATTACGGGTTCGATAGGCTTGACCATTCAGTGGAAAGTGAATGACGTAATAATGCTGAACATCTTGCGCACGTAAAACTATGCCTGCGTCACCGTGGCCGGGTAATATTTTAAAGTCACATTCTATCTCCACGTCTCGCCAAGCAAGTGGTTTGTAAAATGCTAACGCTTCGTCGATCGGTCCATCAGGACTTGAAAAGTGGGTTTCACCAGCTTCATTTTCGGTCCATTTGCCCGCAGGCATCGCCCAGTCACTGCCATCGCTTATTTTCAGAGAAAGCTCATCAGCAGTCGCCGCAGAGATTGATAAATGCAAGAAGACTAAGAATAAGCTGACGGTTTTCATTTCAAACACCTGTTGATGCTCGTTGATATGTGCTACACGTCAAAAGAATACCTGCGATATGAATCTGTTGAGGTTATTACTATTTGTTCGCGACCCCGGACGAATCTCTACTTTAATATTTGCTGCGGCCACCCCGCGACCTTAACAATCCCAGTGAGCAAGTCCCTATAAACCCAAGAATAATTGCTGAAGGTTCTGGAATCGACGGCAGCGGGTTATTACTGTTCCAGAAACCAAACAAATCGCCGGTACCTCCAGGCAAGTTGAGGTCGAAGTAGTAAAACGATCCTGTAGTATGTATAAGCGGAACTAACTCGACTTCTCCAGTATCGCGGCTTAGACGTACCAATGAATCGAATGTCGAACCTGAAAAGTCGAAAGTAATGCGATACCATTGCGCCGATGCAGCCGCACTGCCAGTCATTGCACCGTTGACAATCATAAAGTGCAATCCATCCACGAACGTAGCACCAGGGTTTTCTGTCAACATGGGTTTTAGATAGCCAATAACAATATCACTGTAAGTCGTATCACTTGCCCCTCCTTGCGATGTTGTTGGTTGAATGGAAAACAGATGGTCGGTGTAACCACCTGTGTTTGCTGTACCACGACTCCATGCCGAAATACCACTTGGAAGGGAATTGAACGAGAATCCGTTACGGCCAGGAAGCATGCGTGCATCAGTGCTCAAAAAACGTATTAGCGCAGGGCCAAGATTGAGACTCTGACGATTCGCTTCGGCCACATAGTTGAATACGGGTGTCGGCGAAGTGTCGCCATCCGATGAAAACAATGCACTGTAATCGCTGGCACCTGTGGTGTAGATCCAACCAGATGCCCATTTGTAGCCGAAGGCCCAGCCACCAAATTGGTTTAAACGAACTAACGATTCACTAGGAACCGGAGAGTTATAATTAGGCGAAACGCGAGACAACCACAAAAATTGGCCGTAAGGAATGGGCTGCTGGCCAGTGCCATCATTGCCGGCCAAGGCCAGTGTTCGATACTTCTGCATCGCCGTATACCAAAACTCTCGACTCGAAGGACTCGAAGGATATGCGTTAAACACCAACATATCTGGCTTGGTGTATTGCATGTAATTAGCTACTGATTCGACCGGACTATCAAATCTAAAATCTGTGAAAGTCAAAGCGTTTGGATAATGGTCGTTCCAATATTTATAGTAATATTTCCAAGAATCTAGCCAGTAGCTGCTTGTCAGCATTTCATCCGTTGGTTCATCGTGATACATCATGCTAGAGAAGCCATCCTGATAGACCAGCTCTTCATCGGTTAAAACATATGGCAGATTAGGATCGGGTCCGCCGAACCAAGCACGCCCCCACTTCTGCCCCGCTGGCATCTGTGCCAGGGTGTCCGGCATTGGATACCACCAAGAATTTAGAGCCGTAAAATTTGAGCTTGTCCAACGACCAAAATCGGTTACACCTTGAGTATGGCCGACAATGGAGTCGGGCGGATATGCGACCGCTTGAATTTGCAAACCTTGATTAAGCACAACCTGTTGGCCTCTGCTTATTTCCGCACTTGCTGCATCCCGGGCTACACACCAGGTGCCCGAAACAAGCAGTGCGACGACCATCCATATATTGTAAGAATTCACGCAAAATTCCTTTGGGTGTATTTAACTTACCGATTTAACAAACTCATTCGTTCCTAGCCGCCAGGTCGGCGGTGAAACGCCCGACCTGGGGCCCAAGAACTATGCATTACTAGCTAGCCTGCCGTTTCAAGAAATGTCGACGGCGGGATAGAGCAACAAAGCCTATTGATCCAATACCGATTAAAATTAATGATGCTGGCTCGGGCACTGGAGAAAATGCACCAGTTGTTGTCCAACGAAAATAATCAATCTCGACATGAGCGCCTGCCGAACTGCCGCCGTCTCCAAAATACAAATCGGGACCAAAGGTAAATTCGCCAGATGGTACGACGCCTAGCTCGTCTGTGTCTCTAAAAAAATGGTAATCGCTGCTGCCGGCTTCACGTGCAATCCGGTAAGTATGGAAATCTGCACTATTATCAAGTGAATCGGCAAGTAGCACATTGCCCGGGCCATAATAACCCACACTGTCTTTTCCGATGAGATAGGCAATACTGCCATCGCCTGCCGGTCCACCTACCCAAACCTGCAAACTGTTAATATCACCGACACTGTCTACAATTCTAGCTCGAATCTCAACAGTAAAAGCGCCACCAAGCGCGTGTTCGGTTCCATAAGTACTTGCTGCGGTCCACCAAATTCCTCCACCAGGTCCTCCTGGAATAGAATTATATGTGAGAATCCCACCTGCAACTGACGGCGTGTAACCACCAAGCTTTGAATAGATGGGATCCTCGGTTTGAGGCAGCGCATTAGCTTCATATTTGTGCACAAACCCGCTGGAGTCAGCAGGCGTCAGTGCAGCCTGAATTGACGTTGCTCCAATGATTAAAAGCGCGATTGATAAGCTGATTTCTTGAAATGCTGAAGTCATTGAATAACCCTCATAGAAAACAAGATATAAGATAAACTGGCCGACATGCGCCTCTTGCTGCAATCTATTTCCTTAGGCTTCACCAGCAGTTATTTGTCCATTATTTAATCCTCCAAAACCGTAAAAACCGAAAACTACCAAAAACCTCTACTCCATTTTCCTGTTTTTTCATCGCCCACCTAAAGAAGGAAGGTATTTTGCTGCCACAATTCCATTGGTATTCACTAATACATCAATCGCTGTACCTCGCTGTATTCGAATTGCACATTATCAAAATCGACCAAAGGCCTCGTGTGTTTATTTTCAACAAGAATAGCTAATCGCGTGATGCAACTACCTTCCCCTCCAACCTCAACCGGAGCTCGCTTCCTTATTACACAACTCATAGGGCACAATCACTGTGTTTTTTTCCCTCTGGATGCATTGCCGTGACTGGGCAAGCATTTGTCCAACTAATTCGGCAACAT
>CAZIGP010000114.1:0-9535 GCA_964538425.1 uncultured Pirellulales bacterium
TTGCTGATCGTTTGTATCAAGCAATGGTAGAAGCCTGGAAAACTACCAAACGACATCCTCTGGAACAGGTTTCATTTCGTGTTGCGCCTCTACCAGTCAGGCCACGGACATCGGCTGGTTTTTCTGTCGAAGAACTCCAAAAGACGCTGACTGCTAAAAATCAAATCGAGAGCAATAAAGCCGCACTAGGCCTTAGTTGGCACAAACGAATGGCAGAAGGACGCGGTTTGATTATTCCGGCAATTGACTTTGGAGCAGCACAGTTTGTCCTTTTGCCAGGAGAGTCCTATGTCGAGTTTCAGATATTGGCTCAGAATCTCAGGCCTGATTCGTTTGTGATGGTGGCAGGCTACGGCGAATGTGCAACAGGTTACGTCCCAATCGAGCGGGCCTGGGAAGAAAAAGACTTCAATCTACATGCTTCGGGAGGATGGTGCTGGATCGAACCTCGTGCTGAGCAAGCGATGGCTAAAGCGATCGAAACGGTTTTATCGCCAAAAAATAAATGACGTAATCAATGATTGAAAACATTCTTATAGAAATGTAGCAATTCCTCGGAGTTGATTCATGTATCACGGAGACATTTCCAGCAGTGCCGACACGGTGGGTGTGGCGGTGGTGAACTACAAGATGCCACGGCTGCATTCCAAACAAGACGTGTTAGCCAACGCCCAGAATATTGCGCACATGATCGATGGTTTGAAAGTCGGCCTGCCAGGCCTGGATCTGGTGGTGTTTCCCGAATACAGCACCCACGGCATCATGTACGACTTCCAAGAAATGCTAGCAACCGCTTCGACAATCCCTGGCGAAGAAACGGAAATCTTCGCGGATGCCTGCAAGCGAAATAAAACCTGGGGTGTCTTCTCGTTGACTGGCGAACGGCATGAAGATCATCCGCGCACCGTTCCTTATAACACCCTGGTCTTGATCAGCGATCAAGGCAATATCGTCCAAAAGTACCGCAAGATCATGCCTTGGTGCCCGATCGAAGGCTGGTATCCGGGCAATTGCACCTATGTGTCAGAAGGTCCCAAGGGATTAAAGATCAGCCTGATCATCTGTGACGACGGCAATTACCCCGAAATCTGGCGTGATTGTGCGATGCGCGGTGCTGAGCTAATCGTCCGCTGCCAAGGCTACATGTATCCGGCCAAAGAGCAACAAATTATGGTCGCCAAGTGCATGGCCTGGATGAATAACTGCTATGTGGCGGTGGCCAATGCCGCAGGTTTTGATGGGGTGTATTCTTATTTCGGTCACTCGGCAATTGTGGGCTTCGACGGCCGCACGCTGGGAGAGTGCGGCGAAGAAGAAAACGGCGTGCAATATGCGGCTTTGTCGAAGTCACTGATTCGCGACTTTCGCGCCAACGCTCAGTCGCAAAATCATCTGTTTAAGCTATTGCACCGTGGTTACACCGGATTAATCAACTCCCAACAAGGGGACAAAGGGGTGGCTGAATGCCCGTATGAGTTTTACCGCAATTGGGTCAACGGTGCGAACGAGGCGCGGCAGTCGGTTGAGAAAATCACTCGGGCGACGGTGGGCGTTCCAGAATGTCCGATCGAAGGTGTTCCTTGTGAAACGGTTTCCGCGTAACAAGTTTTGGATTTTAATCGTAAAGTAAGTCAGCAAAATGATCATTAGAAATCGACAGTCATTGGAAAGTTGTTTTTTCAGAAAGTCATTCCTGACCAAGCGTCGAATGCTTCTGGGAAATGCGACATTTGCGGTCATATTTGGACTCATCGGATTGTTTGCTGATTCATCTTGTGCCGACCAGAACACTTCCGATGCGAGTGATCACAAAGCAACCCTTTGGAAAACAGGCTTTGTGAAGGCAGTGATCACGCCTGATGAACCGATGTGGATGAGTGGGTATCAGCACCGGTTAGCCAAAGACAAATTACATGACTTGTGGGTTAAAGTCCTGGCCCTTGAGGATCGAAATGGCCATCGCGCCGTGGTGATTACGGCCGATGTTTGTGGATTCTCGAAACTCTCGTACGAAGCAATTTGTGCCGCATTGAAAGAACGCTGTCAGTTAGAACGGGCACAGATCATGTTAACCTGCACCCACACGCATACAGGTCCGGCCCTGCGCGAGTGCCTGCATGCCTGCTGGCCGTGGGAAAATGAAGAGGTTCGGAAACAAGTCGAGCGTTATTCCCTGCAGGTGGAAGCAAAAATTGTTGAGGCCGTCGTCAAGGCCTGTTCCGAAATGTCTCCTGCGCAACTGTTTGCCGGAGAAGGCACTGCAACATTTGCCGTCAATCGTCGGAACAATCCCGAGCAGGAGGTAACTCGCATCCGCGAAGCAGGACAGATTCTCCACGGTCCTGTCGATCACAGCATTCCGATGCTGGCGGTTCGTGCGCCTGGCGGGGCGCTGCGATTTTTGTTGTTTGGTTATGCCTGCCATGCAACCACGCTCGCTTCCTCGGAGTGGTCTGGCGATTATCCCGGTTATGCGATGCTCGAACTAGAAAAGAAATTTTCCGGCGTCGAAGCGATGTTCTTCCAGGGGTGCGGAGGGGATCAGAATCCGTTGCCTAGACGTTCGGTGGAGCTTTGCCAAAAGTACGGCCACCTGCTGGCGGTAGGAGTGGAGACCGCTCTAAAGCATCCGATGCGACAGCTTTCTTCGCAGTTAGCTACAGCTTTTGAATTTGTGAATCTCGATTTTAAAAATCCACATACATTGAACTATTTGCAAACAAAGGCGAAAGAGAAATCAGTGCAAGGAATACTCGCTGCCCGTTATTTGCAGCAGCTTGATACAGAAAAAACGTTGCCTCGATCACACCCATACGTGGTTCAAGTTTGGAAACTTGGAGACGAACAGCTTTGGATCAGCCTTTCTGGAGAAGTGGTGGTCGACTATTCCTTGGCCTACAAAGCTAAATACGGGCAACAAACTTGGGTCAACGGTTTTGCCCACGACTTGGTTTGTTATATCCCTTCATCTCGTGTTTTACGAGAAGGAGGCGGACAAGAAGTGGGAGTTCCGTGGTCTTATGGCCTGCCGGCACAGGAATGGGGCGACGATATTGAAGGCCGGATCAACGCCTCTGTTGACCGACTTGTTAGGCAGCTGAAGTAGGTACGCGGTTGACAGTATCTATTCAGCTCCAGGTCAGTTGAGCCCATGGCGCTGATGTAGAAGAGTTTCGGAACATATGGATTCCGTTTTGCAAAACTTATAAGCGAAGACCGAATGTCAAAAATGTTAATTTACATTCCGCTTAGAACTTTTGCGAATCTCTTGTTATCCGTGGCGGTTGCCGCAATTCCCTATGCCGGGATTGCGCAATCACTAGAACAACAGTTGATGCACGAGAGCGCTGCAGCATTGGCTTCCGCCGCCCGCCAAAATGGCGATGCTGTCAGCGGCGCACGGCTATTCTATCAACAACATCTGACGTGTGCTAAATGTCATTCAATCGAAGATAGTTCAGCGGGCATAGGTCCTAATTTGGCAGACTTAGGAGAACGTGTGTCTGATATTCACATCGTCGAATCAATCCTCGATCCGTCAAAGGCAATCAGACGTGGTTATGAAACCACAACCATTGCCACTGACAACGGTGCAATTCTCACTGGCCGAGTGATTAAAGATGAACCCACGGCGTTGCAATTATTAGATATGACCCAACAGTTCAAGCCGGTGTCAATTCGTCGGTCAGCGATCGAGCAAATGAATACAAGCTTGGTGTCGATGATGCCGACAGGACTGGCCAATCAATTAGAAAATCCTCAGCAATTTTTGGACGTAGCTCGTTATGTGATGGAAAGAACTGAGAAAGGCTCCCAAAGAGCGGCGGAATTGCGACCATTGACCGAACAATTGATGCTACCTCCCTTGCCGGACTATGAGAAATATATCGATCACGCCGGGATCATCGCTGACTGGAATGACGAGGGTCTTCGTCGCGGCGCAGCCATTTATCATCGCTTGTGTGTCAACTGTCACGGTACAAAAGACCAGCCAGGAGTATTGCCCACCGCACCACGGTTCTCGACAGCGGCGCTTCTGAAAAATGGGAATGATCCCTACAGCATGTATCGTACTTTAACATCCGGTTACGGTTTGATGACTCCACAGCGGTGGATGGTGCCACGTGAGAAATACGATGTCATCCATTATATCCGCGAGACGTATTTCAAGGATGAGAATCCACCGCTGTATTCCAAGGTCGATGCCGCGTATTTGGCAGCATTGCCCAAGGGATCGGCTCGCGGGCCAGAACCTTCAAAGTTCGAGCCGTGGTTGGAAATGGACTACGGGCCGACTCTCATGGCCACCCTCGAGATTGGAACTGACGGCACCAACTTTGTCTACAAAGGTATTGCCGCTCGATTGGATGAGGGGCCCGGCGGTATTGCTCGAGGACGGCATTGGATGGAATTCGATCACGACACCATGCGGATGGCAGCCGCTTGGAGCGGCGATGGATTCATCGACTGGAATGGAATCAATTTCAACGGTCGAATGAAAACTCATCCGCGAATTGTAGGCCAAGTGGAATTTCTAAACCAACAAGGGCCAGGCTGGGCCGATCCGTACACGGGTAGCTTTGAAGATCCTCGTCCCGTGTATCGGGATGGGCGACGCTATGGTCCGCTTCCGCACGAATGGTGTCGCTATCAAGGGGTGTATCACTTCGGCCAGCGGTCTGTCGTTGCCTATACTGTGGGTGAAACAGAGGTTTTGGAATCTCCTGGAGTCATCAGCACACCGGGCGCTGTGGTGTTTACCCGCACATTACGTCTCGGTCCGCGAGCTACAGAATTGACGTTACAGGTTGCCACACATAATGCTGAAAATGCAGAGCTTCAGCCAGTAAAGCAAGCCAAAGGATCTCAACAATGCGGTGTGCGCTTTGGCAGCGCAAGTCGGCAAGGAAAGACATCTTGGTTAGTGGTTGCAGTCGATCGGACCGCTAACGGCAAATGGATGATCGCAAATGGCCAGCATCTGCGACTCACGATTCCCGCCGGGGAAACGCCACTGCAGTTTACGCTACGAATGACACGACTCGTAGACGATTCCAATATTGAGCAGCGAATTGATGCATGGTCTTGTTCATCTGATCCTGATTTGACGGCTTGGACTCAGGGAGGAGCGCCGCGGTGGAACGTTTGCCAGAATACCTTAGTGCAGCCTAGCCATGACAAAGGTCCGTTCGCTGTCGACATCCTGACACACCCTGAGACCAATCCGTGGGCGTGCCGAATGCGCTAAGGCGGCTTCGATTTTAATCCCGATGCGCACCAGGCCGCAGTTTGCAGTTGGGATGGCGATGTCTGGCTGGTGCATGGCATCGATAATCCGCAAAACAAGCTCCGCTGGCAGCGAATCGCTTCAGGGTTGTTTCAACCATTGGGGCTAAAAATTGTCGATGGTCAGATTTATGTTTGTTGCCGCGATCAGATTGTGCGGCTTCATGATTTAAACGGCGACGGTGAGACGGATTTTTACGAAAATTTTAACAACGACCATCAAGTCACCGAGCATTTTCATGAATTCGCGATGGGATTGAAGGCTGATGAGCGGGGCAACTTCTATTATGCCAAAGCCGCTCGGCATGCCTTACCAGCTGTAGTGCCACAGCATGGAACGCTGCTGCGAGTTTCTGCGGACGGTGACAAAACGGACATTGTGGCATCTGGATTCCGCGCGCCCAATGGAGTGTGCGTGAATCCTGACGGCACGTTCTTCCTGACGGACCAAGAGGGGCATTGGGTGCCGAAAAACCGAATTAACTGGGTACGTGAAGGTGGCTTTTATGGAAACATGTTGGGATATCACCAGATAACCGACCCGGGGGAAAATGCTATCGAGCCGCCGGTATGCTGGATCACCAATGTCTTCGACCGATCACCAGCCGAAATGCTTTGGGTTCCGGCTGGTGCTTGGGGACCGCTCGAAGGATCACTGCTCAACCTGTCTTATGGGTACGGGAAGTTATTTGTAGTCCCCTTAGAGCGAGTCGGCAAGCTTATGCAAGGGGGCATGTGCGAGTTGCCGATCCGACAGTTGCCCACAGGCATCATGCGTGGGCGATTTCATCCGAGCAACGGCCAATTGTACGCTTGCGGCATGTTCGCCTGGGCCGGCAACCAAACGCAATCTGGCGGAATCTATCGCATCCGATATACAGGCGCCCCGCTGTGCATGCCGCTTGGACTGCATGTCCAGCATTCTAATATTGAGATTCGCTTTAGCAATGCACTGGATTCGGCTGCCGCCAGCGATTACAGTTGCTGCTGCCACGCTTCTGGAAGATGGTCAAACCGTCCGACTTAACCTCATCGGGCTTGCTCCGACTTGGTGTATGGAAATCCGCTTCACGCTAAAAGATGAAAGCGGCCAGCCTGTGAACGGCACAATTCACAATACGATTCATCAACTTGCACCATCATGACCAGTTAGATACTGGAAACTCCGTAAAATAAAAGAAGGGAACAAATCATGAAAAGTAACAACACGACGAGAATAGTACGAATGCAAGTTGTTTTGGCTTCCATTTTTTTGCTGATAAGCGACGGCGTGGCACCGCTGTTGAAGGCAGAAACATCCAAAGGCCAAACAACAGATTACGAAATTAATGTCAGGGAACATGGGGCAAAAGGTGATGGAACTTCCGACGACACCGAGGCAATTCGTGCGGCGGTCAAAGCAGCAGCCACGTTTTATAGCGAAAGCTCCAGTATTGGCACCTATATCCAAACTGGTCCCGTCTTGATCTTTCCACCAGGCCGCTACGTGATCAGCGACGAAATTGTGGTCGATGTCTGTTTGGAAATTGAAGGAAGCGGACGGCCTGTCATCATTCAAAAAGACAAAGACAAAAATATCTTTGTTAATAACTATGCATGGCGACAGTCGATCCGCAACATCACGTTCGAAGGTGGAAAGAATCAAATTGATATGAAGAACCCTAATCTCGACTCGGGTCAATTAATTATTGAACACTGTCGATTTTACGGGGCTCACGGCTTTGCTATTCGCAACAACGTTATTTCGACGACTATCAAAATCACGGACTGCGTTTTTCTGAGATGCCGCCAGATTTGGTGCAATCTCAACTCGGACATGTCGGTTATGCGCGATTGCTGGCTATGGCCGAGAGAAGGCATGGAGGATTTTGCCGCGATCGAGCATCATAGCGGCATGATGACGATGGAGAATATTTGTGGTGTTCCGAGTTCTGGTTCGGCGAAACGCCGGTGGATTGATAATCATGCAGAGTGGCTCACCGCGAGGCGGTTCCGCTTCGGTGGTGAGAGTGCTGGAATGACACCTGTTTACAACTATCGCAAGTATACGCCTACTATCATAGACCGCGGTCGCATTAACGACTTAGGGGTAAACATTATCCTCGACGATTGTTTCATCGTAGACAACGGCACGGAAAAGAAGTGTGCCGTCTATTGTCTGGAAGTCCCTAATTTATTGCGAATCACCAACAGCACTCTTTGTACTGGGATTGAAGCCGTGCGGATTGACGACAAGATCAAGCTTTCAAACTACTTTGACACGATCAGCCCCACAGTACTTTCGTTCTCTGTTGAGGGTACGATTGGTTCAAACGTCAGATTGCCAAAAGGCCTAAAACCAGTGAACTAGTGGACGAAGAACTCATGAACCATGCTGATACGTATCGTTATGACGCCGAATTATTTTGCTATCGCCAGCTCACTGCCGATCAATTGCAGTTCTATGACGAGCAAGGCTACTTGATACTGAAGTCATTATTGACACCTCACGGCCTTGAGATGTTGCGCGAGGAATGTATGGAAGCCTGGGAGTCAAAAAAAACCGAGTTTGATGCTAATAAGAATTGGCTACAAAATTCACTGCTTCCAAATATTCATCACTATTCACCGATAGCTCGAAAGTATTATTTCGCCGGTCCTCTAGTTGATGTGGCAGAGCAGATTATCGGGCCAAACATTAAAGGAGCCACTTCACAGCTAACATTCAAAATGCGAGGCAATTCGATGCCATTTGGTTGGCATCAAGACAACGGCTATGGTGAATTAGAGCCATATAACGCAATCTCTATGCTTACTGCCCTAGATGACGCAGATACGAAGAATGGATGCCTGTGGCTAATACCAGGCAGCCATCGTCGAGGACAAATCAAAGCAAACCTTACACAAAGCGAACGAAGCCATCAAAAAAAAGATCTCATCGTTGAAGTTGACGAAACACAAGCAATACCCATACCCATGCAAGCCGGAGATGCATTAATTTTTCATTGTTGGATGTTGCACAAGTCGGATGGAAATCTGTCGTCAACGCGAGATCGTCGTATTCTATTTTTACGATATGCTGATGCAGACGCTATGGAGGTATATAACAATCATCAGCCCCGATTAGGTCGATTACTACGTGGCGCGACTCAATTTCCTGAAGTGCGGGATTATGAATCTAATCTTATTTGATTTCGATTTCATTTTTAGCAGAAGAGCATTGCAATGTTAGTGCAATTAAAAAACATCCGAATTGCTGTACTTACGTTGGCAATATCCGTAGCGCCGGCGATTGTACAACACAAAGCAGTAGGGCAGCAAAGCAGCAAAGAAGCACCGCAAGGTTTACATGTAAAGAACAGAGAAGTTAGTTTTCAGCAACGAGCGCCCAATCGCGCAGTTTATGAATTTGTTAATTATGCATGTGCGAGTGGGCCAGATATGATCCGCCTGCGTTATGAGGAAATGAAAGACGATATTTTTTCAAACTACGAAGTCTCACTTTCTCAGGATCATGGGAAAACATGGAGTTCACCGCAAAAGTGGACTTCAATCGAACAAAAACGAAAAGGCATGCTTCGACGGCATTTTCTCTTTGGAACTTTTTGTGATTTTCGCACTAATCGGTTATTGGTAGTAGGAGATGAAGGCTTGCTTGGCAATGATCGTGCTTTAGATGGGCTGTCACAATACTATCCCATTTATCGAATCTCAATCGATGCTGGTAAAACATGGAAAGTTCAAGACCGTATGATTCAACGAGGAGAGCAATACACTACTACTCGGCCTTTTGAAGGAGTGCGTGTCGGCAAAAATTCTTTGATGATTGCAAATGAACCTCTGGCACGCAGCGATGGAGCTATTCTCGTTCCCGTTCAGCTTAGTTTATTAGGGGCAGACGGCGAGCTTTATTGCCCTCCCGGTGCTTATACCTATCTTGATGCTGCTGTGCTCATTGGTAAGTGGAAACCTGATTGCCACGTCGAATGGGAATTGGGGCAAAATGTTCATCTTTCACCAGAGCAATCACTTCGCGGGATCTTTGAACCAACTCTGGCAGAAATGCCTGATGGACGCATCTTAATGGTTTGTCGCGCCAACGATGGATACAAATGGCGTGCAATTTCAAGTGACGGTGGGCGTACGTGGAGTGAACCTGAACGCTGGGAATATACGGATGCGAAGCAAGTCGCCTCAACAAGTAGTATTTCGCGACTAATTCGGCATTCAAACGGCCAACATTATTGGCTCGGTAACATTACCGAAGGCC
>CAZIGP010000115.1:0-9518 GCA_964538425.1 uncultured Pirellulales bacterium
CCCCAATGTGCCAGCCGGTCAGCCGCTCGGTCAATGGCGGCAATATCCGCTCCATCGAGCAGCAATTCAATCGATTCGTTCATGTAAGGCAGCAGCAGACGGTTGACCAGAAACCCCGGTCCATCATTCACAACAATCGGTGATTTGCCGATGGCTTTGGCGTAAGCAACCGCCGTGGCAATTGTCTCATCGCTTGTTTCTTTGCCACGAATCACTTCGACTAACGGCATTTTTCGCACCGGATTGAAGAAGTGAATTCCACAAAACCGTGCGGGCCGTTTGAGATTTTTGGCAAGCTGCGTGATCGGTATGGTTGAAGTGTTCGATGCTAAAATCGCATCTTCACGCATCAGTGGTTCTAGGCGAGCAAAGACCTGTCGCTTTACATCAGGGCTTTCGACAACCGCTTCAATAACCAGATCGTTGCTGGCGATTTCGGCGTCGGTGCTGGTGGCGTTCAAGATTGACGCGAACTTAACTGCCCGTTGTGCATCACGCCCTTTGGTTTGCTTGTTGTATGAAACCTCTTCCAGAATTTTCTGCACGCCAAGCGATAATGCTTTCGCAGCGGCGTCGGTCATGGTCACTGGTACATCTCGCCGTAAATTAGCGGCCGCAATCCCTTGCCCCATGATGCCAGAACCAATCACTGCCACCGATTTAATCGGTCGCGTTGGCACGTTGGGTTTATCAACACCGATATCCTTCTTATTACGATCCGCCAAAAAAAATACGTTGATGAGAGCTCGATTCACGGACGAACCGAAGAGTGCCGCCATGCCATCGGCTTCAGCCTCGCAAGCGGAATCAACATCTATTCCTGCCGCGCCCAGCATCACTTCCAGTGCAGCCAACGGAGCAGGATAATGTCCTTTGGTTTGCTGTTGGATATATGCAGATGCAGTTGCACCAAGGAAACCCATCTCGGTTTCATTGATTTCGATTGGTGCACTCCACTGTTTACGATCCTCAAGGTACTGCTTGGATCGTTGTTCGGCACGTACCATCCGAATCGCAGCTTCCTGCAATCGTTCAGCAGGCACAACATCGTCGGCAATTCCAAGTTTCAATCCAACTTTCGCATCAACATTTTCGCCACCGGTGACAAGTTCCACCGCATTATCCGCGAAGTACGAGCCGTACCGCCCCAACCAGGAAACAGGCCAAGCTTCACTTCGGGAAAACCGTACTGAGTTTTTGGATTATCGGTCATCACCCGGCGATCGCACCAAATTGCCAGTTCTGCTCCACCACCAACACAAATTCCGTCGATTGCCGCGACTGTCACAAACGGACACTTAGATAATCGCTGAAACAATTTTCTTCCGCGGTGACAAAATTCCACAATTTGTTGCTTCGGCATTTCAAAGGAAGCTGCGAACTCGCGAATATCCGCTCCGGCGATGAACGAACCCGCTTTTCCTGAGCGAATAACCAACCCTACCAAGTCTTTTCGTTTTTCGAGGGTATCTAAATGCCCAGAAAATTCCTCTAAAACAGACGACGAAAGCACATTGGCGCCTTTCTTGGGATCGTCGAATGTCAGGAGTGCGATATCCTGCTCGGGAAAAGACAATTGAATGACAGATTCGTTGGGCATAAGGAAAGGATCCTAAAAAGTTAAAAATCCATTGAAAGGATAGGCCCAGCAACGAGTTCCGTAAACCCGTCTCTTAATCAACATCTTGTCGAAAGTCGCATGGAAACATTAAAATCGCCGATGCTATTGGATGGCAATTTTCTCACATTTGAAAGTTCAAAGGAACGTATGAAGCGCGAAACCCTTCTAGATCTTGGCGTTTTTGGCCTGCTGGTCATCTTAGGTGTGCTTACCCGGTGGATTACAGGCGGATTCTTGGAATTATCGAATTTTACCGCCACAGGAGCAGCCGCTCTATTTGCCGGTTTTTATTTCCGTAGCAAATTAATCGCTCCCATGGTTCCTCTCGCAACCATGGCCATCAGCAATTTTGCCTTACAGCCTTACGATTCAAAAATTCAAGTTGCAATTGTTTACCTAGCGTGGGCCGTGCCCGTGGTTTTGGGTTTTGCCTTGCGAAAACGAGCCAATATTTGGCGAGTTGGCGGGTGTGCCGTTATTTCGGCAGTATCCTTCTTTTTTATTACGAATTTTGCCGGCTGGGCTTGTTACGATTTGTATCCCAAGACATGGAGCGGCGTTTTTGAGAGTTACCTTGCCGGAACTCCATTTTTCCGTAATACACTTGCCTCTGAGTTACTCTTTACGGGATTAATTTTCGGAACGTACGCGATTGCTGCGCAAAATGGACTATTACCTCGAAGAAGCGAGCAAACCGCAATTGCTGTGGCAAATTAGCAGTAAAATTGCACTTTGTTTTTCTTTGTGTCTCTGTCCGCACATTCGGTATATCGTGCCATAGTTCATGCTCGCTGCGCAGCCGTCCGATGTTAAACCTTGTCGGCAATGGATGCCGTGCGGTTTACGGTGACCTTGTGTGTTAGTGACGGCTCGATCCCTGGCAGTGAATGCGAGTCGTTAGCACGCATGTGCCCTTTCGCGCGTTTGCAATGGAGTGTCCCACCCAACTATCGGACTCTCACGCTGCGAGTGCGCGGTGCCCCACGTTACCCCTCCCTACTTGAAACTCCGCACGGCGGAAACGACTGACGTTGTTCGCCCCGATGTTGCCGATTTGCCATGCGTGGCTGACCTTTGCCAGGCTTTTGCCGAAGCCACTGGCTTCCCGCTGCGATACGTACCCGAGCCAGAACCGACCGACGATCTCGATCTGCTGTGGTCCGCCCCGGTAAACCCGGGCGTTGGAGTTCCTCCCGGACATCTGCGGATCGATTTATCCAGTACTCCAGCCAGCGGCGAAACGTGGAGAATTGACTGGCACGCCGCGGAAAAACTGGCTACAGCAATTGGCGAACTCGTGAATGAGGCCGTTGCCGCTCGCTATGCTCTTTGGCAGCGAGAGGCCGAACTGGCAGCAGGCGTTCCCGTTTCTGCGCATGCCAACGAGGAAGCTCATCTAGCAGCCCGGTTGGAATCCACACTTCAAGCCGGTGCTGAAGCAATTCAGGCCGATTCAGCCGCTCTCTACCTGCTCGATGAAGCGACGAGCCAACTCAAGCTGCGTGCCGCATGGGGTATGCCACTCGAAAAGTTTCGTGAGCCCGCACGAATGCTTTCGCAGCAAATGGCCGATCTGGAAGCTTTGCTTGGCCATGCCGTAGCACTTGAGAGCCGCTCAGACATGGTTGGCCCTTGGCGTTCACCAGAACCTGCCGCTGCGGCACTTTGTGTGCCCGTTTCGAGCCCCACAGTACCGCTGGGAACGCTTTGGTTCTTCAATCGGCGTGAGAGAGCTTTTACTGACGAGCAAACAAATATTGCCGAAGTCGTTGCTGGTAAAATCTCTTCCGATTTGGATCGGGCCGTCCTCATGGAACGCGAAGCGGTACGATCGAATATCGATAAAGAAGTCTCTTCCGCAAAGCGTTCGCAAGAACATCAATTACCCGTTACCCCACCGCCGCTTGCGGGTTGGAATGTCGGCGGTTGGGCTTCTCAGGCTAGCTCTCTCGGCGGGGCATTTTACGATTGGCGAATGGTCGACGACAGCACTCTGTTGGTGATGTTGGGGGATGCGTGCGATGGCGGAATTGATGCAGCTCTCTCTTCCGCTGCATTACGCGCTGCACTACGAACCAACGAAGAGCCACCCGTCGACCTTGCTTCCATGCTTCAACAGGCCAATCGCGTGCTATGGGAAAGCTCGGCCGGTGGATGGTGGGCAGGATTGTGGGCTGGGCACATTAATTTGAAAGAAGGCCGTTGCGATTTTGCTAGTGCAGGCCGACCGTCAGCAATGTGGCTCCGCCAGGATAGCTGGCTATCGCTGGTAAAATCTAATGAACCGCTGGGTCTCGAACCGATTTTCAAACCACAGCCCAAACAGATTATTCTAACCCCCGGCGAATCAATCGTTGTTTGCAATCGCGGCATTATGGATGCCATGAATGAACGCGGCCGCCCCTTAGAAGAATCCGCACTCGCACGGTCGCTCTTGACCGAAATTCAACAACCTCCGGAGCGGCTCATCGATATTGTATGCGACCGTCTTGCTGCTCACGCAGTGAACCCCGATCAGATGGATCGCAGCATTTTGATTGTGAAACGGTTGCCAGAGTGATGGCGAGGAACCAAAAGTAGCAGTAAGAGCCAGTGCCACGATTTAGATAACTCGTGGCTCTTGTGCCAGGACGCCTAACACAATCTTCTTTAAATTTGGTTCCGCGATTCCGGCAGCGTGAATAATCTCTTTAATATCAACCGGCTTGAGTGAATCGGGGAAACAGAGATCGGTTACTGCCGAAAGTCCCATCACGCGCATACCACTGTGAACTGCCACTAGGCATTCGGGCACCGTCGACATACCGACGCAATCAGCACCGATATTTCGCAGAAAACGGTATTCAGCACGCGTTTCTAAATTGGGTCCACTTACCGCCACAAATACTCCGCGATGCGCAACAAAGTTCTCTTTGCGGGCCACTTCCAGGGCACGATCAACGAGTTCCGGGGTATAGGCCCGGGCCATGTCCGGAAAACGCGGCCCCAGGCGATCATCATTGATACCGATTAGAGGGTTACCATTCATCAGATTGATGTGGTCATCGATCACCATCACGTCTCCAATTCGGTATTGCGGATTCATTCCGCCACAGGCATTAGAGACGATTAATAAATCGGCGCCCAAAAACTTCATCACCCGTACAGGAAATGTAATCTGCTGGTAGCCATAACCTTCATAAGAATGCACTCGGCCTTCCATGGCTACAACAGGGACGCCAGCCAGTCGGCCACATACGAGCACTCCAGCATGGCTAATTGCGGTAGAGCGCGGAAAATGTGGAATGTCGCTGTAAGGAATTGTCGCTTCCGCTTCGATTTCGCGAGCCAATCCGCCTAATCCTGTGCCAAGAATAATTCCAGCTTGCGGCGTACCTTTCCAGGTATGCCGAATAGCAGCAACTGCTTCTTGAATTTGATTGTATAAAGCCAACATGAAGAAGAGCGAAAAGAGAAGCTGTTGTAAAAACTAGTTTAAATACAACTTATTATTCAAAGTCCTCTCCTTCGAATTCCTCGTCCTCCCCTCCATCGTTATCTTCAATAATTTCCTCGTCGTCTTCTTCGTCATTGAAGGACAAATCGCCGTCGAGTTCTTCTTCAAAATCGTCGTCAAAATCATCGTCGAAGTCGTCTTCGTCCCATTCCTCTTCTTCTTCGATAACTGGCACCTCTTCAATTATGCCATCGTCATCATCATCGAGACCATCATCGTCTTCGTCCTTATCTTCTTCGTCTTCGTCCTCTTCGCTCTTGTCTTCGTCATCCTCAGCAATTGGGCCTGTAGTCACCCCACCGGGCAATGAAGGGTAGGGAGATTTCGTCTCCGGCATGTCTGCGCACGATCCGCCGCTTGTTGTAAGCCATGAAAACTGCATTGTCGCCCGCATATCAGACTCCAAAAATCAACTTAGTAAATACAAAAAGTTTTGCCAAACATGCTGATCGGCCATCGCCCAATTTCCCCAGACAGCTTCAACAAGGGCTTGTTTATTTTGTCCTTTGTTAATCGACACCAGCAGAGCTTGTCAACGGTATAGCCAGCTTGAAGCGATTGATTGACTGGAAAGTATATAGCTTGGATGTAGCCTGAGAAACCTTGTGGCAACAGATCATCCAAGATTTTGGCGTACTATTTGGCTTTCGTAGCCACATTCGCCAATAAATAAAAACGGGCAGGGTCCGCAACGCGCAAGACCCTGCCCACACACGGGGGTGAGAAAGCCGTGGTTTAGCCCACGCGCCGGCCCAAAGACAACGACGCGCAGGCTTCTGGCAAAATATACACCGCCTGGAAAGACGCGACTGCCTAATGCAGAGAATTTACCGCAACTAGCGCTTTTTTCTGTCAGCTAAAGGCTGTGGGTGACGACGATGCGGGGTATAACGACGGTTAATTAAGAGAGGGGAAATAAAGGATGCGTAAAGTAGTGCCTGTGCTTAGTGCTCATTTTCCCTTGTTTGGCCCAAACGTTCACGTGTGATAGTCCGCATTTAGCCGCACGTATTCTGCGGTGAGATCGGTAGTCCAAAACCGAACCGACGCATCCCCCTCGCCAAATGTTAACAAAATGTGAGTTTCATGGTTTTCTTTAATGCTTGCTGAAACTTGCGAACCATCGAATTCGACCGGGGCACCTTCTCGATAAAGCGGAAAACCGTTGAGATCGAGATCGACGCTCGCTGGGTTAAACGGTATTTCGGCATAACCTGCGGCCGACACAATGCGCCCCCAATTTGGATCGGCACCTGCAATCGCTGTTTTTACGAGGGCACTGTTAGCGATTGTTTTGGCAATCTGTCGTGCTGCTTCGGTGGTTTTACAGCCTTGCACATCGATGCAAATCAGGTGAGTCACTCCTTCACCATCGGCTGGAATCGACTTAGCTAATTCTGCACAGACTTCATGGAGCGCTACATGGAAGATGGCAAGCTCATCGCCTGTTAAATTCACTCCTCCTGCAGCACCATTAGCCAACAGCAACACTGTATCGTTCGTGCTCATGTGCCCTTCGACACTGATGCAGTTGAACGTGTCATCAACGATAACCGAGAGCATTCGTTGCAAATCAGCAGCAGCAATAGGGGCATCGGTTAGAACGAGCCCGAGCATTGTGGCCATATTAGGGCCGATCATTGCAGCGCCTTTAGCCATACCGGTAATCTGAAACGCACGAGAACCGATTTTTACCTCGCGACCAGCAAGCTTATGCGTCGTATCAGTTGTCATCATCCCACGAGCCGCAGTGATGAGCGATTCCTCGGTACTGCTCAATTGCTCTGCACACATCCGAATTCCAGTGGCAATTTTTTCCAGTGGCATAAACTCGCCGATAATGCCGGTCGACAGCACCAAAGCTCGATCTTTTATGGCGCCGCAGGCTTCAGCCGCATGATGAGCCATCTCTTCTGCATCGCGCAATCCCCGGTCACCCGTGCAAGCATTTGCATTGCCAGAATTAATGACGACCGCTCGAAATCCTTCACCGGGAGTTCGCGATCGATCGTATGCTACTGGTGCAGCAAATACTAAATTCTGCGTATAAACACCTGCAGCAGCCGCCGGCCGATCGGACACGACAAGCGACACATCTTGCCGTGTAGGATTTCGCTTAATACCAGCATGAACACCTGCGAGACGATAACCTTGAGGAACACGATGGGACATGGTTATATAAACTGGAAATATGAAAATAAAATAATGAACAAGTAATAACTATCCATTCGCTTGCTTACTTGCAGATTAAATTAGAGCAAAGCAGTTGTTTCGGGAAATCCATAGAGCAAATTAAAGTTCTGCACTGCTGCGCCGGACGCGCCTTTAATCAGATTATCAAGACAACTAATGGTCAAAACGCGGCCACGAATGAGTCGCACCGTGATATCGCAAAAATTAGTGTCGGTGGTATCTTTTGTTCCCGGCAAATGTTCGACGATACGCACGAAAGGCTCATCAGCATAAAATTCTCGCAGCGTGCTGAATAACTTCTCTTCGGTAAGATTCCCAATCGGCTTGGAATAGGCTGTCGTCAGAATGCCACGATCCATCGGCACCAAATGGGGTGTAAAAATAATTTGAATATCTCGACCACAACCTCGGCGAACGATCTGCTCAATTTCAGGTGTGTGTCGATGTCGGCCGACATTGTAAGCCGAAATACTTTCGTTGCACTCCGGAAAATGCGTAGTAAGTTTCGGCGTACGGCCAGCCCCGGAAACACCGCTTTTGCTATCGACGATAATATCGCTCGGCTCGATCAAACCGGCTTTTACTAGCGGAGTAAGTGCCAAAATCGCAGAAGTGGGATAGCAACCTGGATTGGCGACTAATTGCGATTTCACAATCTGCTCGCGAAATAATTCCGGCAAGCCATAAACTACTTTACCTAATCGTTCACCGTCAGGGTGTTTTTCGCCATACCATTGCAGAAACGTTTCAGGATCGTCGAGGCGATAGTCTGCGCTGAAATCGACAATTTTCACTCCGGTTTGCAAAAGCTGGGGCACCAGCGCTGCCGTTACGCCGTGAGGCAAACAGCTAAATACACAATCAGCACGAGCAGCCACTGCCACCGGTCCCAAATCTTCTAACTGCAAATCCAATCGTCCTAATAACGACGGGTGAACGGATCCAACGGGTGGGCTACCTTCTTGTCGACTCGTAAGCGTTGTGATCTCCACTTCGGGATGGCGCAATAGCAGCTTGATCAATTCTAAAGCCGTGTAACCTGTAGCACCAAGAATTGCAACTCGAACCATAGATGTAAAAGTTGTGTTAGAAAAATACTTTTCTCTCGGCAATGCAGAAAATATAAGCGATCAGTATATCTCGATGGGAAAGAACACCAAGGGCAAACGTACAAACCCTAACATTCAAACAGACCTCGGTGTCAATCACCCACCTTGTATTCTTCGTGCTTCTTTTCAATTCGCCATCGTTTCTAGCAGCTTTATTAGTTCCGGCGGCACTTCATTATGCGTGGCAACCGTTTTCTCAAATGAGACTAACACGAGCTTGCCACCAGCTTCGCCAGCCATGACACTAGTTTTCCCTTCTAGGATCGCGCGAACTGCAAAATCACCCAATCGTGTGGCAAGAATGCGGTCGGAAACCGTCGGGGAGCCTCCACGTTGAATATGCCCCAAATTGACTGCACGGCCTTCAAACGCACAGCCCGCAGCGGCAATCGCCGCCTGAATTTTCTCCGCTCCGCCAGCTTCGTCTCCCTCGGCTACGACGACGACCAGCGACGACTTGCCACGTTTTTTAAGCTCGGCAATGTGGCTGACAATTGCCGGCACATCGGTAGCGGTTTCCGGCAGGCAGACTCCCTCCGCCCCACCTGCAAGTGCCGAATAAAGGGCGATATAGCCAGAATGCCGGCCCATGACTTCAATCAAAAACATTCGCTCATGGCTTTCGGCGGTATCGCGCAGCTTGTCAATCGCATCCACAGCAGTGTTAACAGCCGTGTGAAAGCCAATGGTATAGTCCGTTCCACAGAGATCGTTATCGATGGTGCCGGGACAGCCGACAATTTTGCCATCCCAAACTTTCGCTAGTGCCATGCAGCCGTGAAATGTGCCATCGCCGCCGATAGGTACCAGAGCATCAATCTTGTGTTTCCGCAAAATATCGGATGCTTTTTTCTGGCCTGTTTCAGTGCGAAATTCTTGACTGCGACTGCTGCGAAGGATTGTGCCACCACGATTAATAATATTCGACACGCTGCGCAGCCCCATGTGCTGCTGACCATCGCGATCTATAAAAAAATCTTCGTCGAGAAGCCCTTGATAGCCCCGTAAAATACCAATCACTTCGTGCCCTGCCGAAACCGCTGATCGTACTACTGCCCGTACGCAGGCATTCATTCCAGGCGAATCGCCGCCACTGCAA
>CAZIGP010000116.1:0-1742 GCA_964538425.1 uncultured Pirellulales bacterium
CCGGCTCGGCGAAGGCCCGCTTGATGAATTGCGTCGCGGGCGCGAGTTGCTCGATCGCGGTCGAGATTTGGAATCACAGCGTCGTTGGGCTGAAGCCTTCGCGCTGTATGAAGAAGCATCTCGCAAAACTCCGGGTCAGCCCGACCTGGAACGTCGGCTCGACTTTGCCAAACTTCATTTCGACGTGGGCCGGCGATATGCCGACTCGACATTCCGTCGCTCGGTGACCACACTTGCTGACTCTGAAGCGTTGGAAGTGTACAGCGACGCGGCTGCCAAAGTGCAATCGCATTACGTGCAAAATCCCGATTGGAGCCGATTAGTGGCTCGCGGATCGATGGCATTAGAAGTTGCACTGAGCGAGCAAGCTTTCCTAGACAATAATCTTCCCAGCGTTAATCCTGATCGTGTGAATTTGTTTGTCAGCGAATTGCGCAAGCAAATGTCGCAACGTGCCATTCGCAGTCGGATTGAAGCACGAGATACAGTTTGGAATGCAGCTCATTTGGCAAAACTCCATTTAGGCATTAAGCCGGCAGCAACGATTTTGGAATACACTTCAGGCATGCTGGGCGGACTCGATGAATACAGTGCGTTTCTAACCAGTGGCCAGTTGACTGACCTGTATTCGCAGATTGAAGGCAACTTTGTCGGCTTAGGTGTTGAGCTGAAGGCCAGTGAAGGTTCGCTTTTGATTGTCAATGTTATTCACGGCAGCCCGGCCGAAGCGGCGGGCATCAAGCCGGGCGATCGGATCGTGGAAGTCGGGGGGCGTTCCACTGCCGATCTGAGCACCGACGCTGCAGCCGAGTTATTGCAAGGCGTGGAAGGTTCGTTTGCCCAAATAAAAATTGCTACAGCCGACGAATTGCCTCGAGCCTTGTCAGTTCGCCGGCAGCACGTTGATGTACCGAGCGTCGATGAAGTGAAAATTGTCGATCGCGATTTTGGCATCGGTTACTTTAAATTGACATGCTTCCAAAAGACCACTGCTCGCGATGTAGACGCCGCTTTGTGGCAATTGCACCGCGAAGGCATGCGTTCGCTGGTAATCGATCTGCGTGGCAACCCCGGCGGATTGTTGACTTCAGCGGTTGAAGTGGCCGATAAGTTTATCGAACAGGGTAGCATTGTAAGCACCAAAGGCCGCAGTGCAGGCGAAGATTTCAACTACACCGCTCAGAAAAACGGTACCTGGCGAGTGCCGCTTGTGGTGCTGATCGACGGTGATAGTGCCAGTGCTGCGGAAATTTTGTCCGGGGCGCTGCGAGATTACCGCCGTGCTACAATTGTGGGCGTTCGCAGCTACGGCAAAGGCTCGGTGCAGGGAATCTTCCCATTAAGCATAGGTGGAGCAGGCGTGCGGCTGACCACGGCAAAGTTTTATTCGCCACTAGGTAAGCCTTACAGCCGCGTAGGTGTCGAGCCCGATATTCAAGTCCAGGTCGCTGCCAAGCCGATTGATGGCCGCATTACGGTGCCGGTAAGCACTGGCAACCTCAATGATGACGCCATATTAAACGCCGGCCTTCAAGCGGCACGACGGCAAGTGGCCCAGCGATAGAGTTTTGACTTTCGATTAAATTTAACGAGCCCGCAGTACTCATCCTGAAGTGCTGCGGGCTCAGTTTTTATGCTTCTTGCCGATGCTGTGCGGGGCCTCCCGGTTTCCAGAGGTTGTAAGCAGCGTTCACGAGTGCCACATGAGTAAACGCTTGAGGGAAATTGCCGAGGAAGCGTTT
>CAZIGP010000116.1:1752-5749 GCA_964538425.1 uncultured Pirellulales bacterium
ACCGTACCTTCTGGTCCTCAGGATTGCCAGTGAAAACCCACGTCATTCGTCAGATTGGCCAGCCGTTCAAAAATCTGCTCAGCTTCTTTTTGTCGGCCTAGAGCAGCGAGATTGTCGGCCAGCCAGAACGTGCAAGGCAGAAATGCACCTTCGCCCGGCGGTAGGCCATCGACTTGCGAATGGGTGCGATAGCGGGCTACAAAACCATCAACCATCAGTTCTTGCTGTATGGCTGCGACAGTACCTTGGATGCGCGAGTCGGTAACTGGTAGGAAGCCGACCATCGACATCATGAGCAGACTCGCGTCCAGTTCGCCACTGCCGTACGATTGTACAAAGGTGTTACGCTGAGCATTGTAACCCTGCTGGCATACTTCGCGATGAATTTCGTTACGGATCTTTCGCCAGCGTTCAGCGGGCCCTTCGAGCTCGAATCGCTCGACACCTTTTACGAGGCGGTCGAATGCCACCCAAGCCATCACTTTGGAGTGAACAAAGTTCCGCCGCGGGCCGCGGATTTCCCAAATGCCTTCGTCCGGCTCGCGCCACTTCGATTCCAAGTATTCGGCCAATTTGGTCTCAATTGCCCAAACGTTTTTATCAAGCGGTAGCCCTAAGCGGCGGCAAACGTGCAAGGCGTCGCAAACTTCGCCGAAGACATCGAGCTGGAATTGCTGCCACGCGGCATTTCCCAGTCGTACGGGGGCGGAATTTTCGTAGCCAGGCAGCCAACTAAGTTCCATTTCGGTCAGCCGTCGCTCGCCGCGCAGTCCGTACATGATGTTGAGTTGCTCAGGGCTACCAGCGATAGCTCGCAGCAGCCAAGCTCGCCAAGCGGTGGCTTCCTCGATAAAACCACCAAGCATGAGGGCATAGAGCGTGAAAGTGGCGTCGCGCAGCCAACAGAAACGGTAATCCCAGTTCCGCACGCTGCCGATCCATTCTGGCAGGGACGTGGTCGGCGCAGCGACGATGCCGCCGGTGGGGGCATAAGTGAGTGCTTTGAGTGTGATCAGCGAGCGCAGTACGAGGTCTTTCCATTTGCCATTGTAGGTGCAGCGGTTCGACCACTCTTGCCACCAGGTGCTAGTGGTATCAAGCGTTCGGTCGGCATCAAGCACTTCGGGGCGCGGCTTGTGCGAGGGGTGCCACATTAGGGTGAAACATTTTTCTTCACCCGCAGAGATATCGAAATCGGCTACCGAGTGAAGATTTTCGCCGTGCAACGGAACGTCGGCATCGAGGTAGAGCGAATCGGGGCCGGCAACGGCAAATAATCCAGTATCGGTGCGGCGGACCCAGGGGACGATCGAGCCGTAATCGAACCGCATTATAAGTTCCGTGTGCATCGAAACTTTACCGCGGCGGCCGCGAACAATGCGCACGAGATCCGGCTCTTGGCTGCGCGGCGGCATGAAATCGATCAAAGTGACGGTACCATCGTCGGTTTCGAAGTCCGTTTCCAAAATCAGTGTGCCATGTCGATATTGCCGTCGCACTTGATAGTTGTTCGACTTTGGAGCGATCTGCCAGCGGCCATTTTCGGGTGTTCCGAGCAGGGCAGCAAAGCAAGCAGGAGAATCGAACCTCGGCAAACAAAGCCAATCGATCGAACCGTCGCGGCCAACAAGCGCCGCTGTATGACAGTCGCCGATCAAAGCATAGTGTTCAATAGGCAGCGGCATTTGAAACCAGATTCGAGAGAAACTTAATTTAAGACTGCCACAAGTAAACCTGCAATTGTCAATCCTGTCTCAGAGATTCTACAATTTGTGGACGGAATAAAACCCACTTTTGTAGATAAAATTTATGGACGAAGTTTTGAAAAGCAAGATGCCGAAGACCACCGGGATTGTTGAAAGTGCATTAGATGTCGCTAAATTGTCACGCTCGCGTGAGTTTTATGAACGTGTTTTCGGCTTTCAACCGATGGTCGCCGACGAACGGTTTTGTGCTTATTCGATAGCCGATCGCCAAGTGCTGTTGTTATTTGAGCAAGGAGGGTCGCAAAAACCTGTACATATTCCAGGCGGAGTAATTCCGCCGCACGGCGGCAGCGGGCAATATCACTTGGCATTCAGTTGTACGCCTGAGGAACTGCCGAAGTGGGAGGCGCATCTAACTGCGGTAAACGTGCCCATTGAAAGCTGTGTGCGTTGGGACCGCGGAGGCGCAAGTATTTATTTCCGCGATCCCGATGGGCATCTATTGGAACTTGCTACACCAGGAATTTGGCCGATTTATTAGTTTAAGCAAATGCTTCGCACAATTTATTTAATTCGCGCGGGCAAGCTTCGCGAGGATCCTCGTCGTCTTCAAATTCGAGCACGATGTAACCTCGATAGCCTGCATTGCGAACGATTTTGGCCACGCGATTGTAATCGGAAGGCTGCTTACTTTGACCAGCCGGTTCGACAGACGTTTTGACTTGCACGTTCACCGCATAGGGAGCAATTCGTGCTAGTTCGGCATAAGGATCGCTGCTGTGGAAATTACCGGAATCAAAGTTGACACCGAACCAAGGGCTTTTCACATCGCGCACGATCGCTAATAAACCATCGGCTGTAGCTGTTGGACCGCCGTGATTTTCGAGCGCTAGAATGATGCCGTGCTGGCCAGCGTAATCGCAGCACTCTGAAATACCATCGACCATTAACCGATGAGCGTCTTCGGCAGACTGCCCTTTACCCACATGGCCAGCAAAAATGCGAATGACTGGCGCGCCAAGAATTTCAGCGTAATCGACCCATTGTTTCACTGCCGTGATTTCAGCGTCACGTTTTGGCCCTTTTGGTAAGCAAAAATCATTGCCTACGGCTGTGCCAGAAATATCCAAACCAAGCAGGAATGTTTGTTTCTTGAGTCTCCGCAAATATTCAGGTGTAATTTCTTTGGCAAAATAATATGAGGTGAGCTCTGTCCCATCGAGTGGCAAAGTTGCGCATTGCTGAATGAAGTCTTCGATCGTCCACGGCTTATCGACGAATTTATTACCTGTGAGCAATTCTCGATAACTATATGCAGCCAAGCTGAACTTATACTTCGGCGGTGCGTTTCGTTTGAATGGTTCAATCGCCCGCGCCGTTGAGCTGATGGCTGCATGAGCAGCGATTGCACCTGCCGACGCAGCGGTAGTGGCAAAGAAGTTACGGCGGTTGATGGTGGCATTCATTGAAGAGCCTCGTAAGTCAGTTTTTAGTATTGGTTTTGGCGTCGTTTTTGGCATGGCCCAGCAATAAGCATCGCAACCGGAGGGAATAGTTGGCGGTTATTTCAGTCAAGACGAACGGGAAAAAGACTGCCGATTGGCCTCAGGAGCGCGAGACGAAATTGTCTGAACAGAAGCCTTGAACATAAAAACAGGTGGGGAGATACGGAGGGATAATTGCCACCAGTGGTGGCAGGATCATTGCGCCTCAAGGCAGAGACGCAATGCTAAGGCCTGGCTAAAAGCATACCCAGCCCTATTGAAGGAATCCAGCAGCCGTGAAACATTGTCTGAATTCAGTTGAGCTTTTTGAGCTTGATGGCTCGAAAGTCTACTTCGCCACCATGATTTTGGACCGAGATGTACCCCTGGAGTGGCTTGTTGGCAATTGGTGAGATTTTCGATTGATCGACATCTTGAATCACATTGTCATTCAGAACAATTTTGATTTTAGGTCCTAGGCATTCAATCGAAATTTTATTCCATTTGCCAGCCGGTTTGGCAGCGGAAACTTTGGGAGCCACGTAGCGATATAGTGAACCGGTCGAATGTTCGTCCGGTCGCTTGTGACCGTCATCTAAGAGTTGAATTTCATAGCCAGCAAAAGACGGCCGCGTTTGCAGATCGTTAACATCGAATTTGTTGCAGCGAATTCCAATGCCACTATTACTATTGGGCTTTTGACGATATTCCAATTGAAGTTCAAAATCGGCGACAGATTGATCATAGCGGAGAAAACCAAAACCTTTACCTTCGCAGTGGATAACTCCATCATGCACAATCCACACG